>JAUIDM010000032.1 GCA_030428915.1 Alphaproteobacteria bacterium
ATCCCGGAAAGCCACCCATGATCGACTTCAGGAAAGCCTGCTGCTGACGCTGCAGCGCTTCGAAACCTGGCATCGAGGCCATTGGATTGGGGAAGGTCGAGAGGTTTTCCAGCATTTTCGACTGACCCTCGCGCAACATCTCGAAGCTTGCGGCCAGAAACTGCGGCACCACGCTTTGGGCATTCGTCGTGTAGGACCGCACCAGATCGGTCAGCACATCGATCGGCAGAACACTTTCGCCGCGACTTTCATGCTCGGCGATGATTTGCAGCAGATACTGACGCGTCAGGTCGTCGCCCGATTTCAGATCAACGATCTGCACCTCTCGCCCGTCGCGAATGAACGCAGCAATATCTTCCAGCGTCACATAATCGCTGGTTTCGGTGTTGTAGAGCCGCCGACTCGCGTAGCGTTTGATCAGCAGCGGCTTGGCATCTTCAGCCATCGCCATCCTCCCCAGGATTTTTGCATTGCAGCGAGATTAAGCCGCGCAGCAGAAAACACAACCAAAAGAAAAGGCGGGCACATCGTGCCCGCCTTAGTACGGTCTCACCGACAGGGAGGAGTTGAGAGACCGGTAATCCGTTACTCGTTACTGCGAATGGCTCACTTCGCCGAGGCGGTGGCTTTCTTCGCGGCAGCGGTCACTTCGGCCTGGGCCTTCTTGACGGCAGCGGTCGCGTCTTCCGAGAAGTCCTTGCCAGCGGCAAGCATCAGCTCGACGGTTTCCATCTGGGCTTTCTTCGCGACTTCGGCGAAGGCAGCCATGTTTGCAGCGGCCAGTTCGGCAGCGGACGAAGCGAAGTCCGAAACGGCTTTCGAATAGTCGGCCGGCTCGTCCTTGACGGCGGTCAGCGCGCCAACCTTGCCGAGCGTTTCCTTGGTCCACTTGGACGAGATCTCGTTCGACTTCTCAGCGGCTTCGAGAGCAACCTTGGCAACCTTCTCGCCAAGAACGGCCGAGGTCTTGAACGTGTCCTGGAAGGCTTTCGCGTCGAACGGGAAAGCGGCAGCCATGTCTTGAACGACTTTGGTGAAGTCTTGGGTCTTCTGCATCTGTCTATCTCCTGGCATGGGCGGGTGCCCGTTTGCTTATGCAGAGAAGATAGATGCTGCACCGCAGCAATTCAAGTGTTTTTGCTGCGGTGCAGAAAAAAGTTTTTCCGCTTGTTATTCAGATGATTGGCGTCTCGGTGACATAGGTTCCGGGAGCGGGGGCCAGGATCGGGTGTTTCGAATCACCCAGGCCCCGCGCTGCCACCAGCTTGCCCGCCCGCGGTTTCAGCCAGGCCTCCCAGCGCGGCCACCAGCTACCTTCATGAAACGTCGCAGAGGCCAGCCAGTCGTCGGCCTTACCCATCTCGGCCTCGTTGGTATAGTGGCCGTACTTGTTCTTGGACGGCGGGTTGATGATCCCGGCGATGTGGCCCGACTGCGAGACGACGAAGGTCTTGTCCTTCGACCCATAGGCCCGGATGCCGTTGAACGAGCCCTTCCAAGGGGCAATATGGTCGGCCTCACATGCCACCGCGAAAAGCGGAAGCTTGACGTCGCCGAGCCCGATCGTCTCGCCGCACATCTCTATAGTACCGTCGGCCAGCCGGTTCGCCTGACAAATCTCGCGCAGATACTGGACCGCCATCTTCGCGGGCAGGTTCGTTCCGTCGCCGTTCCAGTAGAGAAGATCGAAGGCCGGCGGCTTGTCGCCCAGCATGTAGTTGCGGATCGCGGGCTGATAGACGAGGTCGTTTGAACGCAGGAACGAAAACGTCCGCGCCATGAAATACTTGTCGAGATAACCGTCACGATCGACCTGTGCTTCGATCCCGTCGATGAAATCGTCGTCCAGAAAGACCGACACCTCGCCCGGATCGGAGAAATCGGTCAATGTGGTGAAGAAGGTTGCCGACTTGACCGACTTGTCGCCCCGCTTGGTCAGGACCGCCTGCGCCATGGTCAGCGTCGTGCCGGCAATGCAGTATCCGACGGCATTGACCTGTTTTTCGCCAGTGATCTTTTTAGCTTCCTCGATTGCAGTGATGAAGCCTTCCTCGACATACTCGTCGAGACCGACATCGGCATAGCTCTTGTCGGGGTTTTTCCAGCTGACCACGAAGAGCGTGTAACCCTGATCGACGATCCACTTGATCAGCGAATTCGATGGCTTGAGGTCCATGATGTAGAACTTGTTGATCCAGGGCGGAAAGATCACGATCGGCGTTGCGTGAACCTTTTCGGTCGTCGCCTTGTACTGGATCAGTTCCAACATCCGGTTGCGATAGACCACCGCGCCTTCCGTAGCACCGATATTGTCGCCTAGTGTAAAGGCATCGGGGTCGGCCAGCCGGACAAGGAAATCGCCGCGGTTCGCCTCGATGTCGCTGACGAGGTTTTCCAGCCCCTTCACAAGGCTTTCGCCGTCCGTGGCCACGGCGCGCTCCAATGCGTCCGGGTTGGTGGCCAGGAAATTTGTCGGTGCCAGCATGTCCATGAGCTGATGGGCGAAATGCTCGACCCGCTTACGCTCATGCGGCTCCAGGTCGTCGATATCCGACAGCGCCATCTCCATCGCCTCGACATTGTGGAAATACTGCTGCTTGACGAAATTGAAGTAGGGATGGGTTTTCCAAAGCGGGTTGGAAAAGCGCCGGTCCTCGGGCGTCTTGTCCTCCGGTGCGACGAACTTGCCCGAGGCGAGGGCGTGCTGCGCATCGATGTAATGCTTCAGCGTCTTGCCCCAGAGCGAGGCCTGCTGCTCGATCAACTTGCCCGGATTATCCATCGCCTCTTTCCAATAGGCGGTGACGGCATGGGCAAACAGCCCCGCACCGGGCGCTTCCACAGCCGGATTCGGTGCGCGTTTCTGCGAAACGGCCTGGATGAGGCGCTGCGTCAGTTCCTCCAATCTGGTGAGATTTTCCGTCAGTTTCTCAAGATTTTCCGAGCGGACATCAAGATCGGTTGTCATATGACACGTTCCTCCCTAGTCTGTTGCAGCGCAGCATAACTATGATGCACAAGCAGGAAAAGCGACGATTCGGTAACGGTGCCGGCAAAGGAGATGCCATCATGAAGAGTATGTTCTCTTACGACCTGATGGAAAGCACCCGCAATACCAATGAATGGCTGGGTGCCTCGGCCCGTGCCATGGCCTCCTATCCGGTATGGGGGCTGGTGCCGCATCCGATGTTCAAGGTGATGTCTGCCTGGGGCCGGGTGACCGAACGCAGTTTCGCCCGCATGGTCATCAAACCCGACTGGGGAATTCGCACCGTGGTGGGCGAGGATGACCGCGACCATCTGGTGGAGATCGAGACCCTGGTCGAACGCCCCTTTGGCGACCTCATCCATTTCCGGGTCGTCGGCCGCGATCCGATGCCGCGCCGCGTGCTGCTCATCGCCCCGATGTCGGGCCACTATTCCACGCTCCTGCGCTCGACCGTCAAAAGTCTGCTGACCGATTGCGACGTCTATGTCACCGACTGGACCAATGCGCGCGATATCCCCGTGAGCGCCGGCAAGTTCGACATCGAGGACTATGCGCTCTATCTCGTCGATTTCATGCGGCATCTCGGCCCTGACATCCATGTCGTCGCCGTCTGCCAGCCGGTGCCGATCACGTTGGCGGCAACCGCGCTTCTGGCCGAAACCGACCCCAAGGCGCAGCCCCGTACCCTGACGCTCATCGGCGGCCCCGTCGATCCCGACGCGGCCCCGACCGAGGTTACGGATTTCGGCCGCCGCCTTACCATGGGCCAGCTCGAGCATCTGGCGATTCAGAGGGTGGGCTTCAAGTATGCTGGTGCGGGACGTCTCGTCTATCCAGGCCTTCTGCAACTCGCCTCGTTCATCTCGATGAACATGGACCGCCACGCCCGCGCCTTCTCCGACAAGATCACCGCCGCGGCGAAGGGTGCGGACGGAGAGCACGACGCCCACAACCGGTTCTATGACGAATACCTGTCCGTCATGGACATGACCGCTGAATTCTACCTCTCGACCGTCGAGCGGATTTTCAAGAACCGGGAGATCGCGCGGAACGTCTTTTCCGTCGCCGGGCATCAGGTCGATATGGGCAAGATCACCGACGTCGCGGTCCATATCATCGAAGGCGAGGATGACGACATCTCGGCCCCCGGCCAGTGCCTTGCCGCGCTCGATCTCTGCACCGGCTTGCCCGACTCGAAGAAGGCAAGCCATGTGGAACCCGGCGCGGGCCATTACGGCATCTTCGCGGGCAAGTCCTGGCGCAACAATATCCGGCCGCTCGTGCTCGACTTCTTCGATGCCAATTCCAGCGCGCCGCGCCGCCGCTCGGCCGTCAAGACGGCCATTCGCGCCGTCTGACGGGTCACGCCGTTCCGCCGATCCGCTGGATCACCTTCAAGACGCTGAGTTCGATCAGCTTCAGGCATTCCGGGCTGGAAAACCGGTGATCGGCCCCCTTGACCAGGGTCAGCCTTACATCCGGCCCTTCCGCATGGTCGATCAGCCGCACCGCCACCGATACCGGCACATCCCCATCGGCGGTCCCCTGCAGCATCCGGACCGGCATGGGCAGGTCGAGGGCCGCGCGCAAGACCAGCCGGTCGCGCCCCTCCTCGATCAGACGGCGCGTGATGATATAGGGCTCGTCAGAGTAGTCGGATGGCAGCGCCACCTGCCCGGCCTCCATCAGTTCCCGCCGCTGCGTGTCGGAAAACTCCGCCCACATCCCGTCCTCGGTGAAATCCGGCGCCGCCGCGATCGTCACCAGCCCCGCGACCTTCTCGGGGCATTCCCGCGCCATCAGAAGCGCGATCCAGCCCCCCATCGACGACCCCACCAGAACCTGCGGCCCCTCGCTCAACGCCAGAATCGCCGCCCGCGCATCCTCGAACCAGTCGCCGATGCTGCCGTCCAGAAAATCGCCCGAGGACATCCCGTGACCGGAATAGTCGAACCGCAGAAAGGCGCGGCCGTGCGCTTTCGCCCATTCCTCCAGCGCCAGCGCCTTGGTGCCTTCCTTGTCGGACCGGAACCCGCCCAGAAAAACGACGCCCGGTATGGCACCCTCTGAACGGTCATAGGCGATCTCGCGCCCTTCGGGTGTCTTCAGCATGTCTGTCATCCCGGCTCCCCTGCTTCTTCATTGTCTGAAATACCCCCGGGGGTCCGGGGGTGGAACCCCCGGGCGTTGACTTCCCCCACGCGATTGACCAATAACACGGTCACATAACCCGCAACCGGGCGTTCCGTGGGCGCCAAACCGACGAGGAGCCAGGCCATGAGCCAGATTTCCCTGACATTCCCCGATGGCAATGCACGCGCCTACGACAAGGGCGTGACCGCCGCCGAAGTGGCACAGTCCATTGCTCCGTCGCTCGCCAAGGCCGCGATCTCGGCCAGCATCGACGGCCAGCACTGGGACCTGCAATGGCCCATCGAGGCCGACGCGCAGATTGCTATCCATACGATGAAGGATGACGCGCAGGCGCTCGAACTCATCCGTCACGACTTCGCCCATGTCATGGCCCGCGCGGTTCAGAAACTCTGGCCGGACGTGAAGGTCACGATCGGGCCGGTGATCGAGAACGGCTGGTACTACGATTTCGACCGGGATGAGCCGTTCACGCCCGAGGATCTTGGGCTGATCGAAAAGGAAATGAAGGCGATCATCAACGAACGCGACCCGGTCCGGACCGAGGTCTGGGACCGGTCGCGCGCGATCAAGCACTATGTCGAGAAGAAGGAACCCTTCAAGGTCGAGCTGATCGAGGCGATCCCGGGCGATGAGCCGCTGCGCATGTACTGGCATGGCCATTGGCAGGACCTCTGCCGCGGCCCGCACCTTCAGCACACGGGCCAGTTGCCCGCCGACGCCTTCAAGCTGATGTCTGTCGCAGGGGCCTATTGGCGTGGCGATCACACCAAGAAGCAGCTTCAGCGCATCTATGGCGTCGCCTTCAAGAACCGCGACGACCTGAAGGCGCATCTGACGATGCTGGAAGAGGCCGCGAAGCGCGACCACCGCAAGCTGGGGCGTGAGATGGAGCTTTTTCACCTTCAGGAAGAAGCCCCCGGCATGGTCTTCTGGCATCCGAACGGCTGGACGATCTACCGCGAGCTTGAGGATTACATGCGCCGCCGCCTGCGCACCGCCGGATACAAGGAGATCAAGACGCCGCAGGTCGTCGACCGGGTTCTCTGGGAACGGTCCGGCCATTGGGAGGCCTACCGCGAGAACATGTTCATCGTCGAGGTCGAGGAGGAACACGCGAAGGAAAAGCGGACCAATGCGCTGAAGCCGATGAACTGCCCCTGCCATGTGCAGGTCTACAATCAGGGCCTCAAATCCTACCGCGACCTGCCCCTGCGTCTGGCCGAATTCGGCTCCTGCCACCGTTATGAAAGCTCGGGTTCCATGCACGGCCTCATGCGGGTGCGCGGCTTCGTGCAGGATGACGCCCATATCTTCTGCACCGAGGACCAGATCGAAGCGGAATGCGCGGGCTTCATCGGTCTTCTCTCGTCGATCTACAGCGACCTCGGCTTCACCCAGTTCGATATCAAACTTTCCACCCGCCCCGATGTTCGCGTCGGCAGCGATGAAATCTGGGACAAGGCCGAAACCGCGCTGGAAAGCGCGGTGCGCAAGGTCACCAACGATTACGAGGTCGATCCCGGCGAAGGTGCCTTCTACGGGCCTAAGCTCGATTTCAAACTGACCGACGCGATCGGGCGCGAATGGCAATGCGGCACCTTCCAGGCCGATTTCAACCTGCCGGTCCGGCTCGGCGCGGAATATGTGGGCGAGGACGGGGCCAAGCATCGCCCGGTCATGCTGCATCGCGCGATCCTCGGGTCTTTCGAACGCTTCCTCGGCATCCTGATCGAAAACTACGCCGGCAAGCTGCCGTTCTGGCTCGCGCCGCGCCAGGTCGTCGTCGCCTCCATCGTTTCGGATGCGGACGACTATGTGACCGAGGTCGTCTCGAAATTGCGCGCTGCGGGCATACGAGCCGAGGCCGACACGCGGAACGAAAAGATCAACTACAAGGTGCGCGAGCATTCTGTCGGTAAAGTGCCCGTGATCCTCGCCATCGGCATGAAGGAAGTAGAGACGCGGACTGTTTCAGTCCGCCGCCTCGGCGAGAACCGGACCGAGACCATGGACCTTGGAACGGCGCTTGACACCTTCGCCGCCGAGGCAACACCGCCGGACCTTAAAAATAAATAAAATCAAAAAATTACGGGCGCCCGGCGAAAGGCGCCCGTTTCGTTTCCGGGCCCGCTGTCTCCCCTGAAGTGTTTCAGTATTTCACGCAGCCGTGGCCCCACAGTTTCGTGAATAGCCTGTCAGCGCCGCGACAGAATAGGTTCCCAACTGTCGAAAGAACGACGATCTGAACATAAACAAGGGAAGTACCCATGGCTCACTCGATGAAGACTCTCGCCGTTGCCGGCTCGCTCGCTGCTGCTCTCGCCGCGCATTTCGTGACCCCGGCTGCAGCTCAGGACGACAAGGAAAAGTGCTTCGGCGTCGCGCTCGCCGGTCAGAACGACTGCGCCGCGGGCCCGGGGACGACCTGCGCCGGCACCTCGAAGGTCGACTACCAGGGCAATTCCTGGAAACTCGTCCCGGCCGGCACCTGCGAAACCATGGAACTGCCGGACGGCCGCATGGGCTCGCTCGAAGCGCTTGACCGCGACCTGCCGCAGGGCTGAAGCTTTCGGCGCCTCCGGCCCGCGCCGGGGGTGCCCACCGCAAGACCGGAAGACCTATGGGGGACACCATGCTCGACCAATTTGCCAAGCGTGACCTGCCACCCCGGCCTGGTGTCGGTTACAAGCCGCAGCACTTTTCCGACATTCTGAAGGATTCCGAGCCGGTAAAGTGGCTCGAAATTCATGCAGAAAACTACATGGGCGACGGCGGCCGCCCACTGGCGCAGCTTCGCCACCTTGCAGAACGGTTCCCGATCTCGGTTCACGGCGTCGGCCTCTCCATCGGCGGCGATGGCCCCCTTAACCCCAATCACCTCGCGCGCCTGAAACATCTTTGCGACTGGCTTGACCCCGCAAGCTTCTCCGAACATCTCGCCTGGTCAACCCATGGCGCGGAGTTCCTGAACGACCTCTTGCCGCTGCCCTACACCGACGAAACCCTCACCCGCGTCGCCGACCATATCGACGAGGTGCAGGATCACGTCGGCCGCCGCATGCTTCTGGAAAACCCGTCTGTCTATGTGACCTTCACCGAGACCAACATGGGCGAGATCGAGTTCCTGACCGAGGTCGCGAAACGCACCGGCTGCGGGCTGCTTCTGGACGTGAACAACGTCTTCGTCTCCTGCACCAACCGGCAGACCGATCCCTACGACTATATCGACCGGTTCCCGCACCATCTGGTGGGTGAGATCCATCTTGGCGGACATGACGAGGATACCGACGACACGGGCGCGCCCCTGCTTATCGACGCCCACGGCAGCGAAGTCGTAGATCCGGTCTGGCAACTCTACGCCCATACGATCGCCAGATCTGGCGCCAAGCCTACGCTGATCGAATGGGACAATGACGTGCCCGACTGGCCGGTTCTGGTCGCGGAAGCCAGCCGCGCCGCCCGCATCCTCGATACGGTCATCGCATGAACCAGACAGAGTTCCGTGCGGCATTGCTGGACCCCGATCGTCCGGTTCCGGCGGGTCTGACCGATCCGCAGGGCCGCCCTGCCGGGCGCCGCTTTGATGTCTATCGCAACAACGTGACCGTTTCGCTGACCGAGGCCTTGCGACAAGCCTTCCCGGTAATCCGCAAGCTGGTGGGGGACGAGTTCTTCACCGCCATGGCGCGTGAACATGTCCGCGCCCATCCGCCAACCTCACCCCTGATGATGCATTACGGCCGGGAAATGCCGGCCTTTCTGGAAAATTTCCCGCCGGTTCAGCATCTGGGCTACCTGCCCGATATCGCGAGGCTGGAGCTTGCCCTGCGCGAAAGCTACCACGCGGCCGATTCCGCGCCGGTTGCGGCAGAGGCGCTTCAGGCGCTTTCGCCAGACGCGCTCATGGCCGCCCGCCTGACGCTCGCGCCCGCGCTCCGCCTCGTCCGCTCGCGCTGGCCGATCCATGCGATCTGGTCGGCCAACATGCGCGGGACCGCCGCACCGAAGGCTGCCATGGCCGAGGACGTGCTGATCGCCCGGCCGGAATATGACCCCGAACTCCACCGCCTGCCCGACGGCGCCGCCCCGTTCATCGCCGCGCTGATGGGCGGCGCGACCGTGGCCGAGGCACTCGATCTGGGCGCGGAATTCGACCTGACCGCGACGCTCGGCCTGCTTCTCGCAACCCGAGCCATCACCGCCATCAATCCCGGAGACCCGACGTGATCGCCCTCTACGACCGCTTCGCCAACGGCCTTGCGCGCCTCGCTCCCGCCGCACTGCCGACGCTTGCCCGGCTGACATTCGCCGGCGTCCTCCTGATCTATTTCTGGAACTCCGCCCGCACCAAGTTCGGCGAGGGCTTCGCTGGTCTCTTCACCCCGTCCGACGGGGCCTACTACCAGATCTTCCCCAAGGCGATCGAGGCCGCGGGCTATGACTTCTCGCAGCTCACCATTTTCCACTGGGCGGTTGTGATGGCCGGAACCTGGGCCGAGGTCCTTCTGCCGCTCTGCATCATCATCGGACTTTTCACCCGACTCGCCGCGCTTGGCATGATCGGTTTCGTCATCGTGCAGAGCCTGACCGACGTGCTGGGTCACGGTATTGGCGGCGACGACCTCGGGCGCTGGTTCGACGTGGCTTCGGGGGCGCTCATCCTCGACCAGCGGGCCCTATGGATCACGCTTCTGCTGACACTCGTAATGATGGGTGCGGGCCCCCTGTCGCTTGACCGGATTCTCGCCCGGAACCGGGGCTGAATCCCTCCTCCCGTCAACAATCTTGATTTTTTAAGGGAATCGCTCATCATTCGGCCTGCGTGACCGCAGACTTTCCTACCGCCTCCCTCGTTATGGGGCAGCCGGAAGACCTGAAAGACCTGGCTGCACGGCCCCGGCAATGACGCTCGGGGAACTACGACGGAGGAGATACGGATGGCCACTGGCACCGTGAAATGGTTCAACACCACCAAGGGCTTCGGCTTCATCGCGCCCGATGATGGCGGAAAGGATGTGTTCGTGCACATTTCCGCCGTCGAACGCGCAGGTCTGAAGACGCTCGCCGACAATCAGAAAGTATCCTACGAGATGCAGTCGGGCCGCGATGGCCGGTCCTCGGCAGGCGATCTCAAACTGCTCTGAGCCCTCGGGATCGACAGCTTTCTGGCCCGCGCCCGGCGCGGGCCTTTTTCATGCCAGAAGCTGCGCCTGCACATCCTTGCCCCAGCCGAGGGTCAGGCTGCCGTCCCGGTCGATCACCGGCCTTTTCATCAGTGTGGGATGAGCGGCCAGCAGCACTTCGGGCGGGCTTGCGCGCTCTGCCTCGGAAAGGCCCCGCCAGGTGGTGGAGGCGCGGTTGATCAGGCGCTCGCCAAATTCCGCCTGAAATCGCGCAATCTCGGCCGGTTGCAGCGGATCCGCCCTGACATCGCGAAAGGCCACATCACGACCCGCCTCGCTCAACGCCGTCAGGGCTTTGCGGCAGGTGTCGCAGCTCTTGATTCCGTACAAGATCATCCTGACCTCCTTCTCATCACCCCCAATGATAGATACCGGATCGTAACCACACACAAGGGATAGGCATTTTTTTGCCGGTCCGGGCGAATTCGCCACCCGGTATCGGCGGAAATCCGACCATCACCGGCCCTTTTTCGTCGTTTCCCCAATGTCAACACTGCGCCCCATTGCGCTTTTTCCTTTGGCGTTTTAGCAACAGTACAGGTGGGCATAACGAGTAAATCTCGGCAGATTCAACGCATGATAAACGTTCCGGCGGGACCGCCCTCACGGGCCCGGCGGAAGGGGGGCATATGGCTGTTTCAAACGACCTGATCGAGCGCCTGTCGACCGAGACAGGGCGCATGATGATCGACCGTGCGCGGCAGGGCCGGCGGCGGGCGCTGGCGCATATTTCGCGGTTTTGCGTCACCGTCACGACCGACGGCAAGACGACGCGCGAAGAACTGTTCGACGACACCCCGACACTCGGCGATATCGTCGAACGTGTTGGGCCCGACGCGTTCATCGTCTCGATCAGCATGAAGCGCAAATCCCTGCGCGAACGTATCCGTCTGGCCCTGCTCGCGGCCTGAATCGGGGGCCTGTTTCTGCCGTGCCGATGAAGGGATCGGCACGGGCGCAATGGCCGTGCGGGCCCTTCCTTGCGCATCCCACAGACCCGCTTTGCGGCAATTGGGTATTCCCAAACCGTGATTGATGCCCCATCTTTATGCTGCATTGCGGCAATGCGTGCGCAGAAAGAGGGCGGGCTCGATGTCCGATCCGGTATTGTCCCGGCTGCAGTTCCAGGCCTATTGGCCCGACGGTCAGCTTTGGCGCCCGGTCCTACAGGCTCATCTGCTGCATCTCGGTCCGGAATCGCGGTTGAACCGATTCCTCGCCTGGTCTTCGGACGCGGCCGTCATACGTTACGCAGCGGCAACCCGGCCCGCATTCGTACTCGGGGTAGGTCGCGACGGACGCCTCTGCGGTTTCGCCGAACTGCATGTCAGCGACAGCGACGATCCGATGGCTGAAATTGCTCTTTCGGTAAATGAAGCGGACCGGCGGGCCGGGATCGGAGGCGCGTTGTTCGACGCGGTTCTCAGCGAGGGGCGACGACGCGGACTGCGCGACATCTGGATCCATTTCCTCAGGACCAACAGGGCAATCCAGCGTATCTCCGATCGGGCCGGTTTTGTCCGTCTGCCGGAACATGATCCGGGTGTCGTCACCGCGCATATTGCCGGCTGAAGCGGCTACTGGACCTTCCCCCCGCGCGGGCGTAAGGCTCGGGGATGAGTGGGAAGCAGAAATATGGCGTCCATGTGCGGGCGCTTCTGGCGCTGGGGCTGCCGCTCATCGGTTCCAATCTCGCGCAGATGGTACTGCACGTCACCGACACGGTGATGTTGGGTTGGTATGGGGTCGAGGCCCTGGCCTCGGTCGTGCTCGGCGCGTCCACCTTCTTCATTCTCTTCATTCTGGGTGCGGGTTATTCCATCGCGATGATGGGGATGGTCGCGTCTTCGCTCGGCAAGGGGGATGAGACACAGGTCCGCCGCGACACCCGCATGACGATGTGGCATTCGATTCTCTTCGGCGCCGTCGTACTGCCGGTCATGTGGTGGTCAGGGCCCATCCTGCGGGCACTTGGCCAGGCACCCGAACTGGCCGCGCTGGCGCAGGACTATCTCAGGATAGCCGGGTTCGGCCTGATCCCCGCGCTGCTGCTCAACACGCTGAAAGGATACCTTTCGGCGCTGGAACGCACCGGCGTGGTGCTGTGGGCCACGCTCGCGGGCGCCATCGTGAATATCGTGCTGAACTGGATGCTGATCTTCGGCAATTGGGGCGCGCCGGAACTGGGTGTGCGGGGGGCTGCCGTGGCAACGCTGGTAACGCAGGTCGTGACGGCACTCTTGCTCGCGCTCTACGCCGCACGGCAGGTAGAGCTGCGCCGCTTCCACCTCTTCCAGCGCTTCTGGCGGCCGGACTGGCCCGCCTTCGCCCGCGTCTGGCGGCTTGGCTGGCCGGTCGGGCTGACGGGGCTTGCCGAAGGCGGGCTCTTCAACGCCTCGGCTCTGATGATGGGCTGGGTCGGTACAGTCGAACTTGCCGCCCACGGCATCGCGATCGAGGTGGCCGCGCTCGCCTTCATGGTGCATCTCGGCCTGTCGAACGCGGCGACCGTCCGGGTCGGCCATGCCGAGGGACGTGGCGATCTGATCGGCCTTCGCGACGGAGCGGTCACCGCCTTCGCCATCTCGCTTGCCTTCGGCCTCGTCGTCGTTGCGGTGTTCCTCACCCTGCCACGGCCGATCATCGGGCTTTTTCTGGACGAGGCGAAGCCTGGCGCCGGGGCCATCCTTGCCTTCGGCACCGTGCTTCTGGCGTTCGCCGCCCTTTTCCAGCTGTTCGACGCAGCCCAGGTCATGGCGCTTGGCCTTCTGCGCGGAGTGCAGGACACCGCCGGTCCGCTCTGGATCACGGTGATCAGCTATTGGGTAATCGGCATCCCTGCGAGCTATTTTCTGGCCTTCCCGGCAGGCCTTGGCGGCGCCGGCCTCTGGCTGGGCCTGACCATCGGCCTCGCCGTTGCTGCTGTTCTGCTGATGGGACGTTTCTGGTCGCGCTGGGGGCATCCGGAACCGGCCTGATCCAAAGGCGGCCCGTTCCGGGCCATCCCTTCACTGGGGCCGCGCACAGGCGCGGGGACAAGATATCTCTCGGCACCCGGAACGGGCCCTCATTTCAAGAACGCCCTTGTCATGAACCGCCGGTCGGCTTGTCCCCCTGCGATGCCAGAAGGCGCTCGGATTTCTTGCGCACCAGAACTGACCGCAGGTCATGCATGGCCAGAAGCAGCGTATCCGTCACCTCGTCCAACTGGGCCTCTGTCGCCTTCGACTGCGCCCATTGCGTCGTGAGGTTCAGATGGTCGACCGCACGGTGGATATCGTCGATATCGCGCCGGGCGAGCAGCCCACGCCTTTCGTCGAGCCACTCGCGGATCACCTGCAGATCATCGGCCGACAGTTCCCGGTCGCCCTGTGGCTTGATCTCGCCATTCTTCACGTTGACGACGGCGATCTGGTCCAGCTCGATCCGCCGCTGGCGGTTCTCGGTATCCACCCGGAACACCGCGGCACCATTCTCGCGGATGCGGAAATAAAAATCCGGCAGATCGCCCGCCATGCCTTTCCCCTAGTTCAGCCCCGCGCAGAAGCCCTGGATGCGCCGGCAGGCCTCCTCCAGCGCCGTGTCCGATGTAGCGTAGCTGACGCGGAAGTTCGGCGAAAGCCCGAAGGCCGCTCCGAAGACGACGGCGACGCCGGTCTCTTCCAGAAGCGCCGTGGCAAAAGCCTCGTCATCACTGATCTTCGTGCCCCCGGCAGAGGTCTTGCCGATCAGGGCCGAGATATCGGGGTAGACATAGAACGCCCCTTCTGGACGCGGGCAGTTGATGCCTTTGGCCTGATTCAGCATGGACACGACCAGATCGCGGCGGCGCTGGAAGGTCTTCTTGTTCTCGGCCAGGAAATCCTGCGGCCCGTTCAACGCCTCCACGGCGGCATATTGAGCGACCGAACAGGGGTTCGACGTGGATTGCGACTGGATCGTGCCCATCGCCTTGATCAGGTCCACCGGCCCGGCCGCATAGCCGATCCGCCAGCCCGTCATCGCATAGGCTTTCGAGACGCCGTTGCAGGTCAGGGTACGATCATAGAGGCCGGGTTCGATCTGCGCGGGGCTGACGAACTCGAAATCGTCGAAGACCAGGTGTTCGTACATGTCATCCGACATCACCCAGACATGCGGATGGCGCATCAGCACATCGGTCAGCCCCTTCAGCTCGTCCCGGCTATAGCCTGCCCCGGTCGGGTTGGAGGGCGAGTTGAAGATGAACCACTTCGTCTTTGGCGTGATCGCGGCTTCAAGCTGTGCGGGCGTCAGCTTGAAACGGCTTTCAATCCCGCATTCGACGGCGACCGGCGTACCGCCCGCCAGCAGGACCATGTCGGGATAGCTGACCCAGTAAGGCGCGGGAATGATCACCTCGTCCCCCGGATTCAGCGTTGCCATCAGCGCATTGTAGAGCGTCTGCTTGCCGCCCGTGCCGACCGTGATCTGGTTCGGCTTGTAGCTCAGGCCGTTTTCCCGCTCGAACTTGGCGCAGATCGCCTTTTTCAGCTCAGGAATGCCGTCGACAGCGGTGTATTTCGTCTTGCCCTCGTCGATCGCGCGCTTGGCGGCCGCCTTGATATTGTCGGGCGTGTCGAAATCCGGCTCGCCCGCGCCGAGGCCGATCACATCGCGCCCCGCGGCTTTCAGTTCCTGCGCCTTGGTGGTCACCGCAATGGTGGGCGACGGTTTGACCCGGGCCAGAGTGTCGGAAATGAACGCCATGGGTCGGAACTCCGGTTTGTAATCGCCGGGCCCATGTCTTAAATTGCCACTTCATCCCCCGCAAGCGACTTCACAAAGGAATTCCGATGACGACCGAAACGCTCGAAAATCCCGCAGAATCCGCGGAGAACTGGTACAGCGAAGAGGCCGCGACCTTCGGCGACCGTCTGGCCGCCGCACGCGAAGCGGCGGGGCTGACCCAGGCCGATCTCGCCCAGCGCCTTGGCGTGAAGACCAAGGTTATCGAACACTGGGAGGCGGACGCGAAAGAGCCGCGCGCCAACCGTTTGCAGATGCTGGCCGGCATGCTCGGCGTGTCACTGATGTGGCTTCTGACCGGCGAAGGCGACGGCGTGGAGCTGCCCGATGAGGCAGCGGCGGAAGCGGCGCAAGTCAAGGGCGTGCTTGCGGAAATCCGCGAACTCCGCGCCGCGATGTCGGCGATGACAGGACGTCTCGGCCGGCTGGAGAAGAGGCTGCGCCAGGGCACGACGGACCGCGCCGCATGACGACGGAAGAGGCCGCGCTGAAGCGTCTGGCGATGCGATCGTGGCGGCGCGGCACCAAGGAGATGGATCTGATCCTCGGCCCCTATGCCGATGCCCATCTGGCCGCCATGCCCTCCGACCGCCTCGCGCTTTACGAGGCGTTGCTGGCTGAGAACGATCAGGACCTCTATCCATGGATGACCGGCGCCGCAGTGGCGCCGGACCGATTCGCGCCGCTTGTTGCCGAAATCGCCGCCTTCGCAAGGGACCGCCACCGCCCCCGCCCGTAAATTCCAGCTATTTTAACGGAAATTTTTCTCTTTCTGCCGAGTGTGCAATCAGCAGCGATAGAGGCGGAGAAGAGAATGTCGGTTCATGCGCAGGTTGAAGGCGGTCGGCAGCAGGGCCTTTTCGGATCCTACATCGAAACGCTCGGACTCGTGGAACGGCTGCACAGGCTGCTTCTGGATGTTATCAAGGACGAGTTCGAACGGCTCGGCCAGATCGAGATCAACGCGGTGCAGGCGCTCCTGCTCTTCAATATCGGCGAACATGAGGTGACGGCGGGCGAACTGAAGTCGCGCGGCTACTATCAGGGCTCCAATGTCAGCTACAATCTGAAGAAACTGGTCGAGGCAGGCTACATGCACCATGAACGCTGCGAGGCGGATCGCCGATCCGTCCGGGTGCGGCTGACCGACAAGGGCCGGAAGGTGCATGATGCGGTGGCCGCCCTCTTCGCCCGCCATGCCGACGTGATGCAGACACGCGGCGTCATCGGCTTTTCCGCCACCGAAGAGATGAACCAGCTTCTGCGGCGGATGGAACGATTCTGGACCGACCAGATCCGCTACATCTACTGAACCTCATGCGCCCAACCGTTTGCACCGGGCCAGCACATCGGGCGATCATCCCAACACACATATTCGCTCTCCCTCACCCGTCCGGCGCGGCAAGCTGGCTGACAGTCAGCCCCTCCAACTCGCGCAACAGCTTGCGTTCCATCGCCGCCGCGAAATCCTCATATCCCAACGCCACTTCGACAAAGGCATCCGGTCCCCTGATCACCTCGGCCGTGAACCAGGCCGTCAGTTCGGCGACACCCGGATCGCCGCCATCCCAGCCCTCATCCCGGTTGACCCCGATCACCAGTGCGTTGACCGTGACCTCGGGGCCGCGTGCCGGCAACACGACGTCGCGCGGCTGCGGGCCGGAATTGTTCAGCCCGTCGCCCGTCAGATCGAGCGCCGCGCGCGGGCAATCTGACCGCCGCGCCAGCAGAGCATCGCCGTAAAGCATCGCCGCCCCGACCCCCGTCGCGGGCGATCGTTCGATACGCACCGCGGAAGCGATTACCCAGGCCACCCGGTCAAGCACCGCCGCATCGGTGATCTCCACCCAGTCAAGGATCATGCGCTGATGCCCCTCCCCCGACCAGTCGTAGACGGCCAATGCCACAGGATAGCCCGGCGCCTCCAGCAGCACCGCGCGCACCGCGTCCGAGGTCAGGGCCGCCGCCAGCCCCCGCGCCTGCAACTCGAATTCCCGCTGATCGACCGAGCCCGAGACATCGAGCCCGATGGCCAGCGCCTGACGGCAGGCGGCATCGGCCGGTGCCCCCGCCAGCAGCACCGCCGCGATCGCCGCCCGGATCATCCCGGCGCCCGCGGCGAGAGCATGCCGATCACCGGGCCTTCCAGCTCGCGCAGCAGCTTCTCCTCCATCGCCGCCTCGAAATCCTCGAACCGCGTCACCTCGATGACAAAGGCGCCCGGCCCCCGGATCAGCGCGCGCCGGTAATAGTCGGCGATCTCCCGGTCGCTCTCGGCGATGGCGAGCCCGTTCACAGTCACCCGGTCCAGCGGAAACTCGCGGTAGGCCAGATCCGGCCCGAACCCCTCATTGTTCCGCCCGTCGCCCGACACGTCGAGCTTCCACTCGGCGCAGTCCGGCGCGCGCGGGAACAGCCCCGCCGCGTGACCCAGCGCATAGCCCAAAGCCGTCGGCATGTCGTCATGCCCCCGCTTGCTTGTCGCAATCGCCGCCGCCGCCAGCGCCAGATCCTCCGGCCCCGCGATCATGGTCCAGTCCAGCAGCAGGTCCTGCTGATAGCGCCCGCTCCATTCATAGACCGCCAGCGCCACCTGCTCCGTCCCGAAGGCCAGAAACGCCTCCTCCACCGCCGGCGCCATCAGCGCCCGCGCCAGCCCCTGCCGCTGCAAAACATCCTCGTCGCGGTCAACCGAGGCAGAGACATCGAGCGCCAGCAAAAGCGCGAGCCGACAGCCCGCCATGGCCGGTCCCGACGCCAGACACAAAATCAGCGTGAGCGCCGCCCTCACCAATGGCCGGTACTCTCCATGCTCGCCCAGGGCTCCGCCGGCGCCTTGGCCTCCCCCGCCTGCAACAGCTCGACCGAGATATTGTCGGGCGAGCGGACGAAGGCCATGCGCCCGTCCCGCGGCGGCCGGTTGATCACAACACCATTGGCCTGCAGATGCGCGCAGGTCGCATAGATATCGTCGACCTCATAGGCGAGATGCCCGAAATGGCGGCTGTCCGAGGGCAGCCCCTCATCCCCGTCCCAATTGTAAGTCAGTTCCACCGGGCAGTCCGGCTGCCCCGGCGGCGCCATGAACACCAGCGTGAACCGCCCCCCTTCATTCTCCCACCGCCGCGTCTCCTCCAGCCCCAGCAGCCGGTAGAACGCCATCGAGGCGTCGAGATCCTTCACCCTCACCATCGTGTGCAGATATTTCAGGCCCATGTCTTGCTCCCTGATGTTTTCCGGCAGCCTAGCAGCCCCGCCGCCCCGCCGCCAAGCGGCCCTGTTCACAGAAAATCGTGACCGGACAGAAAATCTGCCCCTGATACACTCTATCGCGTTTACCGCGCCGCAAACCCATAGATATAGTGGGTGACGATTCGAGCAGCCGGAGGACGCCATGACACTCACCCCCGAACAGAAGGCCGAGATCGAAGAGGCCCGCACCGAGACACGGCCCACCCGCCGCGTCATCTCCGAGGGGATGGAAAACCGCCTCTATACCGCGCATGAGGTGCTCGACCACGGGCTCGTGCGCGTCATCGACTATATGGGCGACGACAACGCCATCACCCAGGCCGCGCGCGTCAGCTACGGCAAGGGCACCAAGCATGTCACGAATGACGAGGGGCTGATCCGCTACCTCATGCGCCACTGGCACTCGACCCCGTTCGAGATGTGCGAGGTCAAGTTCCACGTCAAGCTGCCGGTCTTCGTCGCCCGCCAGTGGATCCGCCACCGCACTGCCAACGTGAACGAATACTCGGCGCGCTACTCGATCCTCGACCGCGAATTCTACATCCCCGCGCCCGAACATCTCGCCGCACAATCGACGGTGAACAATCAGGGACGGGGGGAACTGTTGCAGGGCGAAGAGGCGCAGCGCGTCCTCGACATCCTGCGCGACGACGCCACGCGCGCCTATGACCATTACGAGGATATGCTGAGCCAGGACGGCCAGAAGGGCCTCGCCCGCGAACTCGCCCGCATGAACCTGCCCGCCAATGTCTATACGCAATGGTACTGGAAGGTCGACCTGCACAACCTCTTCCACTTCCTGCGCCTGCGCGCCGACACCCACGCCCAATACGAAATCCGCACCTATGCCGAGGTGATGTGCGACATCGTGAAGGACTGGGTGCCGCTCGCCTATGCGGCTTTCGAGGACTACCGGATGGGCGGGGTGAACCTGTCGGGAAAGGGGGTCGAGGTGCTGAAGCGTCGGCTGGCCGGAGAGGTCGTGACGCAGGAGAACTCCGGCATGAGCAAGGGCGAATGGCGGGAGTTCGAGGGGGTTTGGGGATGATGCGCGCCCGGAAAACGCTCCAGTGGAGCGTTTTCAGCGCCGAACGCGCGCGAAAGCTTTCGCGCGCTGGCAGTCGCCGTTGACGCACCCAACGGGATTACTGCCAAGCTCTACCAACGGCTACGATATACAAATATGAAGGTAAGGACAGCACCGCCGATTTGCACGGGTGAGATCATGAAAAAGACTGAAGATTCAAGTCTAAAGGCCGTCATTGTCCCTATAGCGTGGAACGTTTTTTTTATGTGATTGCCGTGGTGCTGGTTTACCTTGACGACAAAACTTATTCGTTGGACGGAAGTGGGGGTGAGCAAAACATTTTTGCCATTATGCTAGACTATATCGCAAATTACGGGCTGATATACGTTTCGATAGATGCAGTTCGTCGTATCTATCGTTACACCAAAGTGACGTCGCGAGTGTGAGTGGAATAGGTAGCCGACCGTAGGGTGCGCATTCATTGCGCACCACACCCGCGGGATCGCCTCCGATTTCGCCCCCTCTGCCACCCCCGACGCATCGCCCCCATTTCCCATCACCCCGGGTGCGCAATGAATGCGCACCCTACGGGATCACGCCGCCGTCGCGGTGGTATGACGAATACGGCCAATCCTCGGGCCGTTCGACCAAACCGTGTTTCACCGGATTGATCCAACAATACCGGACATGTGCGCGGTAATCCGCTTCGTCGCGGATGTGATGTTCCCAAAACCGCCGTTGCCATATCCCGTGCTCCCGGCGGGCCTCATGACTGCGGCGGCGTTCGACGGGTGGCATCGCGCGTGAAAACCGCGCCTTGATGATGCTCCACCGCACCGAAAAATCCGCGTCCCCCTCCGGCAAGGTCCACACGCAATGCATGTGGTCGGGCAACACGACCCACGCATCGATCGCAAAGGGCCGCTCCGCCCGCGTCGCCCGCACGGCCTGCCGCAACATGCCGACCTCGCGGACCAGAAGGTCCGAGCGGCGGTCGGCGAGCGCGACGGTGAAGAAGACCATGGCGCCGGGGATCTTGGGACGCTGGTAGCGGGACATGGCCGATGATCGGCGGGGCAGGGTTAACAGCGGGTGAATTTATGCGCCGTCCCGCGCGGCCCTCCGGCCACGCGCCCGAAACCGACACCTGATCCTGTCGGGACGCTGTCGGGACGGATGCCATACGCTTGCCAGACGCATGCCATACGGCCCCGCAGCGGCCCGACGCAGGCTCAATACGCCGCAGGCAGCCCGCGCGTCCTGAGCGACTCCACGAGGTCAGGATTGTCCTCCTCCCAGGCCCTGAACCGCCGGTAGGCCGTCTGCATCACCGCAGTGCGGTCACGAATATCTAGCGTTGCCAAGGACTTCTGCTCCTCTTCGCTCAGGAACTGGACCTTCACGG
>JAUIDM010000033.1 GCA_030428915.1 Alphaproteobacteria bacterium
GACGGTATAGACGCCGATGGCGCCTTCCATCAGCGCCCACGGCGAAACGGGATCAGACAGCACGCTGATATGGCCGTGATCGTGGCCGGAGGTGAAGTGGCCGTGCCGGTGGCCAAGGGCGGTATCGGGATGGGTCTTGATGACGATGCGTGCGCCGGGATTTTCCTCCTGCGCGAAGACCAGCATCTCGCGGAAGGTCGCCTGCGTGGCGGCGCCGTGGCGGATCGAGGCATCGTCGCGGGTCTGGTCGAGGACAAGGACATAACCCGGGTCGGGCACCGGCAGAGCCGGGTCGCAGGAATTGTATTTCGACAGATGCCCGGCCTTGAGCCGGGCGATCCCGTCGCGCGCCCGGTCAAGGATCGCCGTGTCGTCCAGGGGATGGGTCGCAAGGATATGTTCCAGCTCCGACGGGGTGGAACTGTCGAAATGCACGCCCCTCGGGTCGATCAGCAGGCCAAGCGGCGGTTCCTTTCCCGCGCGGCCCGGCCTGACCGAGCGCAGGAACGGATCCTCGACCCGCACAACCGGAATGTTGGTCCAGTCCGAGACCTTTTCGCCGCGCGGAGAGGTCGGACTGCGGCCCCAGACGCCGATCCGGTCCTCAGGGCGAGATGGCCGTCCCACATGGATGTCATATCCCGCGAGCGTCATGATCCGGCGAATGCGGGGTTGTGTAAGGAAGCCGCCCGAATAGACGAAGAGACGCCGTGACTTCGTACCGGCCTCGTCGACGCGCGGGTCTGGTTCCATCAGTTCCCGGCGGCGCTGGAAAGGGAATTGGCCGAATTTGCCGTGCCGGTGATGGCCGACAGTATCTTGGTCCACTGCACATAGGGCGCTTCGGTCACATAAACCGTGTCCTTGTCGCGGATCATGAAGTCGCGCGCATCAAAAAGGGCGCTCGGTTCGGTCAGGTCAAGGATATACGCGATGCGCTGCGGCGCCGCGATATCGGTGCGGCCGAGCAACGCATTGGCGATGCGCGGTTCTTCGTCCCTGAGCACGAAGACGCCTTTCGGGTCGGCGTAGGCCGTTGAAAGGCCACCCACCTGGGCGATGGCCTCGACCGCCGACAATTCCTGCGTTTCGAAGGGCACCCGCGTCTGGGTTCCGGTGGCGCCCATCGCGGTGAAGCTGCGCTGATCCTTCTCGACCAGGATCACATCGCCGGGGCGAAGCGCGATATCGTATTGCGGGTTGGAATAGAGATCCTTCAGCCAGACCCGGCCGCTATGGTGGCCCCGCGTGACGACGATCTGGGCGACTTCCGGTTCGATCGCGACGCCGCCGGCCCGGGCCAGCATGGCCGACAATGTCCGTGTCGGGCGTTCGATTGGATAAACGCCCTGACCGCCGACGCCCCCCATGACCGACACGGTGGCACCGTCGCCCGCGACACGGGCCACCGTAACCTGCGGATCCGGGGTCTGGGCGTCGAGCTTTTCGGTGATGATGCGCCGCAAGCCTTCGGGCGTATTTCCCGCCGCCTTGATCCGCCCGGCATAGGGCACGAAGATAAAGCCGTCGCCATCGACCTGCATTTCCTGCAAGGCGGTGGAGTTCAGCCCCTGCGCGGCCAGAAGGCCATTGTCGACGTTCTCCCAGATTGTGAGGGCCAGCACATCGCCAGGCCGGATCACGTCGGACCCGACGACACCTGCGCCGACGAAGCCTTTGCCAAAACCTAGCGGCGGAACGACGTTGGTCAGCCGGGCGACATCTGCCGTCACGGGAACGATAACGGTATCGCCCTGCTTTTCGACCGACCCGGCAAGGATTTCGTTCTTGTTCGGGCCGGAACGCGGCAGACCGCATGCCGCCACGCCCATCGTGAGGATCACAAGGGCCAGGGCCGCAGGCTTGTGCGACATAAGGACTTTCACTGGTCTGGCTCCTCTGCCGAGCGTCTGCCTCATTGTTTTGGAACACCGTACTGAAAGCGCAGGCAGATTTCCAGTCGCGCTATTCTACCGCGGCCAACTGTTGCCGCGGCGCCGCTCTACCCGAAACCAGTGCGTCGTAGGGATCCTCGGTGCTCAGGATCATGTCTGTGACCTGCCTGAGCAGTTGGCGGCGGCCGCGGGCAGAGTAGAACCCGCCGGGGATCTGCGAGGTTTCCAGCAGATAGTGGCGGTAGTCCCGGTAGGCTCGGCTGTCAGGGCGCGACGGTGCGGCGAAGAAGTCCGTCAGGGGTTGATCCGATACGAACTCGGGCTTGCCGTAGACCGCCCGGCCGAAGGCCTTGAGGGGCAGGCCGCGCCACAGCACCTGCTGGGCGGCAGTTGAATTCACGGTCACGGCGCTGCGCGCCGCGTCGAGAAGCCGGGCCAGCTTGCCGCCGCGGACGAAATGCACCCGGTCCGTCAGGCCAAGGCGTCTCGCATTCGCCCGGATTGTCTGCGCGACCGCGGCACGCTCATCTTCCAGCGGATGGGCCTTGAAGACGATGTGATGATGTGGGGGTGCCCCCAAGGCGAAGTTGTCGAGGCAGAGCGTCAGGAACTCCGTCATCGACGCGAAATCGGAATGCGCCCGGAAACTGGCGTCATGCTCAAGCTGCATCAGCACCAGATGATAGGGAAAGCCACCATTTCGGATCGCCCTGGTCGCAAGGCGCCGTTCCAGCGCATGTATCGGCATCATGAGAAGGCGCTTCAGGTAAAGCCTGAATTCCCTGGTAACCGAGATCTCGCGGTGGGACCGGAAGTTGCGGTAGGGTCGGTTCGCCACAAGGACCAAGAAGTGATAGAGCGCGCCGTAGTAGATATGTTCGCGCATGTCGCCCCAGGTTGCAGGCGCCTTGGGTTGTTCCATCTTCGAGCGGGCCAGCGCCGCGCGCATGTCGTCCACGCTCATCCCCATCAGCCGCGAATTCCCGTTCGATCCGCCGCGTTCATAGGTTGCCCAATAGGGGCGCAAATAGCCTTCCTCGAACACATGGACAGTGATGCCGCGCGCCTTGGCCCCCGCGATGGCCAGGGCATGGATCGGTCTGGAATCGCCGTAAAGAACCAGATCGGTGATGCCGTGTTGGTCAAACAGGTCGGCGACGGTGTCGGCCCAGTCCTCGACCGGACCGCAATAGGGGATGTAGCCCGGCTGCCGCCAGAAGAACTCGTCGCCCCGGTTGAAGCCTACACGCCACACCTCGGCCCCCGCCTTGCGCAGCATGTCGCCCAGTTGCCGGAAAAACGGCCCATGCGGACCCTGAAGCATCAGGACCCGTATCCGCCGTTCCGTTTTGATCCCCATGCCCGACACCTCGCCTGACCGTGTTTCCACGCGTTTTTTGCCATAGTGGCCGTTTGGCCGGACTTGTCACGGGATTTGGCCCAAATTTGGAACAGGAATGTGGCGGACGTTGCCAACGGGTCGACCTCTTGCCCCGCGAGGGGCGCCGGGATAGGCAGGGGCTGGCTTTCAGGGGCAAAGGAGGCGTCCCATGTTCACCGGCATCGTCACCGACATCGGCGAGATCCTCGCGCTGGAACAAAAGGGCGATCTGCGTGCCCGCATCGCGACCGCCTATCCTGTGGCGGGGATCGACCTTGGAGCGTCCATCGCCTGCAACGGCTGTTGCCTGACGGTGGTGGCCACCGGCGAAAGCCCGCGCGGCTGGTTCGACGTGGATATCTCGGCCGAAAGCGTCGCAAAGACCAATATCGGCGACTGGACGGTCGGGCACCGCATCAACCTTGAACGGGCGTTGAAGGTGGGTGACGAGTTGGGGGGGCACATCGTTTCGGGCCATGTCGATGGCGTCGCGGAAATCATCGCGATGAAGGGTGAGGGCGACTCAACCCGCTTTACCTTTCGCGCGCCCGATGCGCTCGCGGGATTCATCGCCCCCAAGGGATCAGTCGCGCTGAACGGCACCTCGCTGACGGTGAACGAGGTGAGCGGCGCTGAATTCGGCGTTAATATCATCCCGCACACGAAAGAGGTCACGACCTGGGGGCAGGCGAATGTGGGTGACCGGGTGAACATCGAGATCGACACGCTCGCCCGCTATGTCGCGCGGTTGAGGGAGTGGGGCGGGCAGCGCTGAGGCCGTTCGCGGGCGACCAACTCATGCGCATTGTCGCCTAAAAGACGAGCGCGCACCTTAACTGCCGGTATGCAGTGGAAACGTACGCATTTCTGGTGGTTCATGGCTTGCGAGACACGCTCGGCGCTTGCAAGCTCTGGCCAAACAACATCGGTTCGTCCATGTCCCATCCCGGTCACAACGGCGGCCCCACCATGGAGTCGGGCGCAAGCTGGCGGCGGCACTGCTGGGGCGCTGCGCGTGCGGCGCTTTTGCCGAAGCTTCCGGTCGAGATCGTCCGCATCCATGTGAAGCGCGCGGCTGAGATCGGGCTCGACTACAAGACATATGCCGGGGTCCGGGCAGCGAGCGGCCATGACATCGTGGCCTTCCTCTTCTCGACCAATGCGCTGCGGATCCTTCGAGAGACCGACCGGCTGCGAGAGCGGGACGCCGCGAAGCTTGCCGCAACAAGAGACATTGCCGGGCTTGTCGCCGCGCAGCCACCGCTCGATCCCGACGGGGTACTTGGTGCGCTGACCAGACAGGGCGTCCGCGTCGATGCCGCAATGATTGCGCCGGGCCTTTCACTGAGTTGGTCTGACACGCGCAGGGCGCTCGATGCGTTCCTTACCGGGGTGCGTCAGCCGCGCGACGGGGTGCTGGTCATTGGCGCCACCGCGCTGGAACGGGACTGGGTCGCGGCGGGACGGCTTGCGGGCTTTGTCTCGGCGGATCGCTATTTCGGCCCGGAAATGGCGCAGCCTGCAGGGTGAATGTCGCCTGCGGGCTGGCCAAAGCCCTGCCATTCGTCTATCGCCTCGCGGGGAGAATTCACCGGGGCCGATCACATGACCGACGATCTGACAGCCGCGATTTCCTCGACCGAGGAGATCATCGACGAGGCGCGCAATGGCCGCATGTTCATCCTTGTCGATCACGAGGATCGCGAGAATGAGGGTGATCTGGTCATCCCCGCGCAGATGTGCACGCCGAATGCGATCAACTTCATGGCCACGCACGGGCGGGGCCTGATCTGCCTGACGCTCTCTTCGGCCAGGATCGAGGCGCTGGGCCTGCAACTCATGTCGGCCAAGAACTCGTCGCGGCACGAAACGGCCTTCACCATCTCGATCGAGGCGCGCGAAGGCGTGTCGACCGGCATCTCTGCCCATGACCGGGCGCTGACGGTGGCCACGGCCATTGACCCGTCGAAGGGGCCGCAGGATATCGCCACGCCCGGCCATATCTTCCCCTTGCGCGCGCGCGACGGCGGGGTGCTGGTTCGCGCCGGCCATACCGAGGCCGCGACCGATATCAGCCGCCTTGCCGGCCTCAACCCCTCTGGCGTGATCTGCGAGATCATGAACGAGGACGGCACCATGGCGCGGCTGCCGGATCTGGTGACATTCGCGCAGAAGCACGGGCTGAAGATCGGCACCATTTCCGACCTCATCGCCTATCGCCGCCGCCACGACAACCTCGTGCGCGAGACCGCTAGCCGCACCGTCACCTCGGCCCATGGCGGCGACTGGACGATGCGCATTTTCACCGACCAGACCGAGGGCACCGAACATGTGGTGCTGACCAAGGGCGACATCACCACGCCCGAGCCGGTTCTGGTCCGCACCCATGCGCTGAACGTGCTGGAGGACGTGCTGGCGCTCGGCCCGGCACCTGAAGGCGAACTGGCCCGCGCGATGAAGATCATAGCCAGGGAGGGCAGGGGGGCGGTCTGTCTCTTCCGCGATCCGAAGGCGAAGCTGGTGAACGAGGAAGAGGACGGGCCGCGTATCATCAAGCAGACCGGGCTTGGCGCGCAGATCCTGTCGTCAATGGGGCTGAAGCAGTTGATCCTTTTGACCGACTCGCCCCTCACCCGCTATCTGGGCCTTGACGCCTATGACCTGCATATCACGGGCACACGCCCGATCACCGAGGGCTGAGACATGGCCGGACAGGAACAGCATTACACGCTCGATCTGCCGAAATTCGACAAGAAGGTAAGGCTTCTGATCGTGGTCGCGCCCTATTACAAGGATATTGCCGACAACCTCGTCGCCGGGGCCAGAGCCGTAGCGGAGGAAGCCGGGGCAGAGGTCGATCTTGTCGAGGTGCCGGGCGCGCTGGAGATTCCTTCCGCCATCGGCATGGCGTCCCGCATGGCGGACTATGACGGGTTCGTAGCACTCGGCTGCGTGATCCGGGGCGAGACCACGCATTACGACACGGTCTGCAACGACTCGTCGCGTGGGCTGACCATGCTGGGACTTTCGGGCGTTGCCATCGGCAATGGTATCCTGACGGTCGAGAACCGCAGACAAGCCGAGGTCCGCGCCGATCCGGCCGATCAGAACAAGGGCGGTGGTGCCGCAGCGGCGGCCTTGCATCTGGTCGCCCTTTCGCGCAAATGGGCGCGCCGGACGAAAGGCATCGGGTTCAAGCCGCAGGGCGAGGAATTCCGGATCGCCGGCGACAGCGAAGGACCCAAGACCGCATGAGCGACGCCGCGCCGAAACCGACTATCGCCGAAAAACGCCAGATGAAATCTGCTGCGCGGCTCTATGCCGTGCAAGCGCTGTTTCAGATGGAAGCGTCGGGTCAGACTGTCGATAAGGTTCGCAAAGAGTTCGAAAGCTTCCGCTTCGGCGCGGTCTATGAGGGTGACGAGATGGCCGAGGGCGACCCGGAGCTTTTCCGCAAGATCGTTGAAGAGGCGGTGAACTGGCAGGCGAAGATCGACCAGATGACCGACCGGGCGCTGGTGGCGAAATGGCCCATCGGCCGCATCGACCCGGTGCTGCGCGCGCTCTTCCGCGCGGCGGGCGCTGAGATGATGGATGAAAAGACGCCGCCGAAAGTGATCATCACCGAATTCGTCGATGTCGCCCGCGCCTTCTTCCCGGACGGCAAGGAGCCGAAATTCGTCAACGCCGTCCTTGATCACATGGCCCGTGAAGCGCGGCCCGAGGCGTTCTGACGGACCTGCTGCGACAGCATGACGTCTGTCACCGATCCGCGCCCAGCGGTAGAATGTCCGGGAAGGGAGACGCCCATGCCCGCACTGGTCCGCCTTTACATCCGCAACGTCATCCTTGGCTTCGGCCTCTCGGCGATATTCGTCGGAGCGCTCCTGTGGCTCGACATTGCGGGCCTGTGGCATCTGATTTCGACCTCTCCGCAGGGCTGGATTGCGGCGCTGATGCTCTTTGTCTTCAACGGGATCGTCTTTGCAGGCGTGCAGTTCGCGATTGCGATCATGCGCATGGGCAGTGACGAGCGGCCCGGCGGGGGCCGCCGGGCGCCTGCGCCCGCGGTTCTTGAAACCGTGCCGGTTCCCGCGTCGAGGCGCTGACCTAAGCCCCATGGGTCAGGGCAGGCCGTATCGCATACAATCTATCACGTCCGGAACCGGCGGGCCCGGTTCCATTCCGACAACCTAAACCAGAGTGCCCTTGCATCTGGGTTGAGGCCGGACTGGTCTGATTCCTTCCGCGACCCATCGCCATTAACTGTGCGGAAATCCGCACACTCGACGGCACAGCCTGTGTGATTGTTCGCACGGGCGCTGGCGAGGCGGCTTCAATTTTTTAGCGTAATAATATGATTTAAAACAGGTAAATTGCATTCACGACCGAAGAAAAAGGAAGCGTTGATCCGCCGCGCGACAACGGCTTCTCTATCCACGAGCGCCGCCGAACGGGCATGGCGCCAGAGACAGTTGAGTTCAAGGGAGGACCAATATGAAAACCGCAACAACCACCATGACCGCGATCGCGCTGGCGCTTTGCGCTAGCGCCACTACGGCCAGCGCTGCCTGCGACGAGGGCGAGATCGTGATGAAATTCGCCCATGTGACGAATTCCGACAAGCACCCGAAGGGTATCGCCGCCTCGCTCTTCGCAGAGCGCGTCAATGCCGAGATGGACGGCAAGGCCTGCGTGGAGGTCTATCCGAACTCCACGCTTTACGATGATGACCAGGTTCTGGAAGCCATGCTGCAGGGTGACGTGCAGTTCGCGGCACCGTCCCTGTCGAAGTTCGAAGCCTTCACCAAGCAGTTCCAGATCTTCGACCTGCCCTTCATGTTCAAGGATATCGAGGCCGTCGATGCGTTCCAGGCGTCGGAGTCTGGTCAGGCGATGAAGGACTCGATGGCGCGGCGCGGCCTGCAGGGGCTGGAGTTCTGGCATAATGGCCTGAAGCAGATGTCGGCCAACAAGCCGCTGGAAGTGCCGGGCGACATGGCCGGGCTCAAAATCCGAGTGCAGCCTTCGGACGTGATCGTCGCACAGATGGAAGCGCTGGGCGCCTCGCCCCAGCCGATGGCCTTCGCCGAAGTCTATGGCGCACTGCAGACCGGCGTTGTCGACGGACAGGAAAACACCTGGTCGAACATCTATGGTCAGAAGTTCTATGAGGTGCAGGACGGCACGACCGAAACTAACCACGGTGTTCTCGACTATCTTGTCGTGGCGTCTGTCGATTGGCTGGACAGCCTCGACCCGGAGGTGAAGGATCAGGTTCTCACGATCCTTGCCGAAGTCACGGCCGAGCGGAACGCGGCTGTCAACCAGGTCGACGCCGAGGCGCGGCAGGCTATCCTCGACAACGGTGGCGTGATCCGCGAGCTGACGGATGAACAGCGCCAGGCCTGGGTCGATGCGATGAAGCCCGTTTGGGACCAGTTCGCCGACGGTATCGGTCAAGACAATATCGACGCGGCCCAGTCGTTCAACGCCGGCAGCTGAACCGGAGGGTATCGTAACGCAACGGGCCCGGCTGTGATTGGCCGGGCCCGGATCGCAACAGGGGGAGGGACAGATGAGCGGCAAGTATGAGCCTGCAACGGCCTTGGGTCGCGTCGTGAACGAATTCGAGGAAACCGTGATTGCGGTGATACTCGGTCTGATGACGTTGATCACCTTCACAAACGTCATCCTGCGCTACGTGTTCAACTCCTCGCTGATCTGGGGGCTTGAACTGACCTCGGCGCTTTTTGCCTGGCTCGTGCTCTTCGGCATGTCCTATGCGGTGAAGGTCACGGCGCATCTCGGGGTCGATGCGGTGATCAACCTGCTGCCCCATCGCGGTCGGCGCATTCTGGCTTTGGTGGCCGCGGTCTGTTGTCTGGCTTACGCGTTCCTCCTTATGAAAGGCGCGTGGGACTACTGGGCGCCCTTCGGCGGGTTCGAGCAGACCGGGGGGCGCTGGTTCCCCGAAGGTTTCATCAAGACCCGCGATCAGGCCTGGTACGAGACCGAGCAGATTCCCATGGTGGACTGGCTGCGTTTCATCGAGCCGATCTTCAATCAGGGCGAGCACTACGAGAAGCTGCCGCGCTTCATTCCCTATCTGATGCTGCCCATCGGCTGCGCATTGCTGCTGTTCCGCCTGATCCAGGCCACCTGGGGCATCATCACCGGCACCCGAGAGGGCCTGATCGTCAGCCATGAAGCCGAGGACGCCGTCGAGGATGTCCGCCACATGAATTACGAGGAGTGAGATAAATGGAAGTCGTCCTTCTCTTCTTCATGGTGATCGGCTTCATGCTGATCGGCGTGCCGATCGCGATCTCACTCGGCCTGTCATCGACATTGTTCCTTCTGTGGTTCTCGGACACCTCGCTCGCCTCGATTGCGCAGACGCTCTATCAGGCGATGGAGGGGCACGCGACGCTTCTGGCGATCCCGTTCTTCATCCTTGCCTCGTCCTTCATGTCGACGGGTGGCGTCGCGAAACGGATCATCCGCTTCTCTATCGCAGTCGTCGGCCACCTGCCGGGCGGACTTGCCATCGCCGGCGTCTTCGCCTGCATGCTCTTCGCGGCCCTTTCAGGGTCGAGCCCCGCGACCGTGGTCGCCATCGGCTCCATCGTCATCGCGGCGATGCGGCAAGTGGGGTATTCCAAGGATTTCGCAGCCGGGGTGATCTGTAACGCCGGTACGCTCGGCATCCTCATTCCGCCGTCGATCGTCATGGTCGTCTACGCGTCCGCCACTGACGTGTCAGTCGGCCGCATGTTCCTTGCAGGCGTCTTCCCCGGCCTGCTGGCAGGCGGCATGCTGATGGCGACGATCCTGATCTGGGCGATCTGGAAGAACCTGCCAAAGGGCGAATGGCTCGGCTGGGGCGAGATCTTCGAAAGCTTTGGCGAAGCCTTCTGGGGCCTCATGCTGATCGTCATCATCATGGTCGGTCTCTACGGCATCCCGGGCATCACCGCGGCGATCTTCACGCCGACCGAGGCCGCCGCCGTCGCATCTATCTGGGCCTTCATCGTCGCGACCTTCATCTATCGCGACATGGGTCCATTGTCCCGCGAGGGTGGCAACCTGACGCTGCTGCAGAAACCCATCGCACTGGTCACGGCCTTCTTTCACCGCGACACAAAGGCGACGCTGTTCGAGGCCGGCAAGCTGACGGTTACGCTGATGTTCATCATCGCCAACGCACTGATCCTCAAGCATGTGCTGACCGACGAACAGATCCCGCAGAAGATCGCGACCGCGATGCTCGATGCGGGCTTCGGCAAGATCATGTTCCTGATCATCGTCAACGTGATCCTGCTGATCGGCGGTCAGTTCATGGAACCTTCGGGCCTGATCCTGATCGTGGCGCCGCTTGTCTTCCCTATCGCGATCTCGCTCGGGGTCGATCCGATCCATCTGGGGATCATCATGGTGGTGAACATGGAAATCGGCATGATCACGCCGCCCGTTGGCCTCAACCTCTTCGTCACGTCCGGCGTCGCCGGCATGTCGATGATGCGGGTGGTAAAGGCGGCGGCGCCCTTCCTGGCGGTGCTCTTCGTCTTCCTGATCATCGTGACCTATGTTCCCGTTCTGTCGACCTGGCTGCCGACGCAGGTGATGGGACCGGAGACGATCGTGAAGTAAGGTGGTCTGAAATCCACCTTGCCGCCGCGCCCGGACGGGCATTGGTGGTGAAATGCAAGGCGCGAGGCTGGGTCAGACCCACCTTGCGCCTTCATCATGTCAGCCTTGCTGACGGTTGAGGCGACTTGAGAGCAGATCGCCGGTTTCCGACAGGATCGGATAGGCGATCATGGTGAAAGCTGAATTCACCTGCTTAAGAGCCCGCAACGTTTCCTGATGGATGTTCGAGGTCTCGATGCTTTCCGTCAGACCCTGTTTCAGACGGTCGAGATGAGAGCGTTGCAGGTTCTGCTCCATATCGCGCACGCGGTCCTTTTCCTCCACCAGGGCCCGCGCCGCGTCGGGGTTCATCGTCATCAGCACGTTCAGTCCCGATTGCGCGTTCGAAAGCACCCGGTCGTGGAAGTCGCGAATTTCCTTCCAGCCCTTATCGGAAAACGAACTGCCGCTCTGATCTCGGCGGATGGCGAGTGCGAGCATCACATCGGCGATCGTATTGCCCGCGCTTTCAAGGTTTACCGCCATGTCGGCCAGCTCAAGACTGCGCCGCGTTGCGTCCTCGTCCGCCGAAGAGCGGTGCAGCTTCGCGAGGTAGAGCTTGATCGCGATATGCATCTTGTCGATTTCGGTTTCTTTGTCCCGGATCGCATTTGCAGCGGTATCGTCCCAGGTTTCGTAAAGCCCGATCACCGAACGCAGCATCGCCTCAACCCCTTCCCCCATCTGCAAGACCTCTCGCGCGGCACAGGCCAGCGCGCGGTCGGGTTGGGAGAGGGCCGCGGGATCCAGTGCGCTGATCCTCGTAAGGTTTGCCGCCTCTGCCGGCGGAGCGATCCATCGCGAGGCGAGAGAGAGAACCGGGCGGGTGAGCGGCAGGGCGAGCAGCAGCAGCGCGAGGTTGAACGCCAGATGCAGGTTGATCACCTGCCGCGCAGCGGTCGCACCGAGATAGTCGAGCGGCGGGGCGAACGCCGAGAGCGCGAAAAGCGCGACAGCCGCACCGCCGCCCCTGAGTGCCAGATTGGCAACGATTACCCGCCGCGCCTCGACCTCGGCCCTAAGCGTCAGCACATAGGCGATGATCGCGCCGCCGAGATTTGCGCCGAGAACCATCGCCACGCCCGCGGTGACCGGCAGCACACCTTGTGCCGCCAGCGTGACAAAAAGCAGAACCGCCGCGACCGAGGAATGCACCGCCCATGCAAACACCGCGCCAATCACGAAGGCGGTGACTGGATCACCGCCCAGATATGTCATGGCGCTGACCAATCCCTTGCTGTCTCGCAGCGGTTCGGTCGCGTCGCGGATCATTGTCAGCGAGACGAAGATCAGCGCGAGTCCAATCAGCACCCGGCCTGCCATCCGGTAGTCGCGGCTTTGCGATTTCAGGAACATCGCCACACCCGCTACCAGCAGGACGGGCACGAGCCAGTCGGCCCGGGTCAGCAGGATCTGCGCCACGATGGCCGAGCCGAGATCGGCGCCAAGCAGGATCGCGAGTCCTGCCGCCGCTGCCAACGTGCCGGCGCCCACGAAATTCGCGGTCAGGATCGCCACTGCCGTCGAACTTTGCAGCACGATCGCCGCCGCGGTGCCCGAAAGGGCCGCCGCGACCCGCCGGTCCGCTCCCTGCCTGAGGAGCCGCCTGAGCGGCACCGACCACCCGCGCTCAACACCCGTTCTCACCAGCCGCACTGCCCAGATGAGCAGTGCCGCCGCGCCTGCGACATGCAGAAGGAAGAGAAGCGGGGACGATTCTGACAAGATTTTTTCCTTCTTTGTAGGAGAGTCCCGATTTTTACGAAACTGTCATGAAACTGTTACAATTCTCCGATGGGAGTGTCCATGCCCGTGACAGACTACATTTGTTTCGTCAAAAACCGGTGCTTGGCCCGCGCGGTTTCACCCGAAAGACCAGGGGCTATGCGGTTTGGATGGCGTTTGCGATCAGAGCGGGCACATCGGCATGCGTGCCGATCGGATCGAGCAAATGTCCGTGGAATCCGGCTGCCGAAAGCGCCTTGGGGATGTCACCGACTACATGACCCCAGCGCGCAACGAAAAGCGGCAGGCAGAGCGCCCTGCTGCCTGCCTCACGCGCCACGTCGGCCAGGTCGGGTTCTTCCTCGATGAAGCCGGTGCGAATGGCGGCGAACCCCGTCTCTGCTGCGATGGCGGCTTCGATGGCGAGTGCGGCCTCGGCCGGATAGGGGCTGCGGCCCGAGCCATGGGCGGCCAGGATCAGGGCCGTGTCTGCCCCAGGCCAGCCGTGTTCCGCGAGGGCCGCGCGGGCGGAGCGGACGGCGAGCGCTTTCGTCTCGGGCAGTAGGCCGAAGGGCGTCAAAACCTGCAACCCGCCATGACCCGCCTCAGAAAGGCGTTTCGGCAACAGCGTTCGAATGAACCAGCCGTCGGCCATGAAGAAGGGAAAGACCACTGGTCGATCAAGGCTGTCGAGCGCGGCTTTCAGCGCGCCGGGCGCGGCGAGCGTGGTGGCACGGACCTGCCAGCCGGGCAGGTGTTCGGCCACGGCGCGCGACATAGCCGCCATGTCGGCCTCGGCCGGAGCGGGGTCGGAGGGCTGGCCATGCGCAACGATGAGGGCAGAGCGGGTCATGGTAAAGAACCTAGCGCGCTTCACCGCGATGGCAATGCATCGCGTGCCAGCGCAACAGATTTCAGGATCGCATGACAGCTTGCACCCGGGGAGAGGTCGAGGGCCGCGACCGACCGCCGGGTGATCCGGGCCGACAGAGCGGTGCCACCGCAATCGAGGCCGAGATCGGCCGAGGCCGCGCCGACGGGTGTGACCGAGGTGACAGTGGCGGGGAGGATGTTGAGCGCCGACAGGCCTTCAGGCCGGTCGCGGGCGATCAGGACGTCGCGTGCGCGGATGACCAGCCGCACTTCCGCCCCGTCCGGCCCGACCCGGCCCGGCGTCAGGATCGTGCCGCCGGGAAAACGCAACTCGCAAAGACCGTCGTCGGTCAGCCCCACGACGCGGGCCGTGATCAGGCTGCCCGGCTCCTCACCCGGGTTGCCCGGGGACGCGGCAAGGCCGGGCAGGAGTGCTCCGGCAGGCCCGAGCCCGGTGACGCGGCCACCGGCCAGTGTCAGAACCTGTGTCGCGAGCCGCGCAACCTCGGTCAGCGAGTGGCTGACATAGAGGATCGGGATGCTGGCCTCATCCCGCAGGCTTTCGATATATGGCAGGATGTCGTTCCGCCGCGCCTGATCCAGCGCGGTCACAGGTTCATCCATCAACACAAGGCGCGGGGCGGTCAGAAGTGCACGGGCCAGCGCCACGCGCTGCGCTTCGCCGCCAGACAGCGTTGCCGGGCGGCGGGCGAGAAGCGGCGTAAGGTCGAAACGCTCGACCATACCCGCCACCGTGCCCATCTGCCCGGCGCGGCGGGCGGCATAGGCCAGGTTGCCCGCCACGTCGAGATGATCGAAAAGGCGGGGCTGCTGAAAGACTGTGGCCACCCGACGGCGATGCGGTGGGGTGAAATGGCGACCCTTTTGCCAAACCTCGTCGCCGAAGCGCATCTCGCCCGTTCCCCTCTCGAACCCGGCGATAAGGCGCAGGAGCGTGGTCTTGCCCGCGCCACTTGGTCCAAAAATCGCGGTAAGGCCGGACAGTGGGATGGTGTCGCCGATTTCAATAGTGAAATCATTCTTTTGTAGCGTGATATTGATGTGAAGATCCTTCATACCCGCCGCCTTCCGTTCAGCGCGTAGAGCGCAAGAAGGATGAGGAAGGAGAGGCCCAGCAGCAGGCCAGACAGAAGATGCGCGGCTGCATAGTCGAGTGTCTCCACCTCTTCATAAATGGCGATGGAAATGACGCGCGTTTGACCGGGAATATTACCGCCGACCATAAGGACGACGCCAAACTCGCCCAACGTATGGGCGAAGGTCAGGACAGCGGCGGTAAGGTAGCCACGCAATGACAGGGGTGCGGCGACGGTCAGGAAGGCGTCGAGGGGACGGGCGCCGAGGCTGGCTGCGGCTTCCAGCGGTGCCGGGCCAAGCTGGGTGAAGGCGGATTGCAGCGGCTGTACGGTGAAGGGCAGCGAGTAGATGAGTGAGGCAAGGATGAGGCCGGTGAAGGAGAAGGTCAGCGTAGTGCCGGTTACACTCAGCCAGAACTGGCCGAGCGGGGCCGTCGGGTTGAAGGCGATGAGCAGGTAAAAGCCCAGGACCGTTGGCGGCAGGACGAGGGGCAGAGCGGTCACGGCCTCCACCATCGGGGCCAGGCGCGAGCGGGTCCGGGCAAGCCACCACGCCAGAGGTGTGCCGAGGATCAGAAGCAGAACGGTCACGATTGCCGCGAGGCGGAGCGTGAGCCAGAGAGGTGCAAGGTCGGTCATCCGCCCGGACCGTAGCCAAATTCGCGGATGATCGTGCTGGCCCTGTCGCCCTGTAGCCAGCGAAGGAAGGCGTTCGCGGCCAGGTTTTTCGCCCCATGCTCCAATAGGATCGCGTCCTGCCGGATCGGGTCGTGAAGCGAGGGTGGGACCGGCCATACAGCTCCGGTCGCGGGCTGTGCGGCGGCGGCGATGAAGCCGAGATCGGCGGCGCCGGAGGCGATCAGGGCATGGGCCTGGCCGATGTTTTCACCCGTGACGATCTTGTCCGACACAACTCTGAAAAGCCCCATTTTTTCAATCGCCTGCATCGCGGCCTTGCCATAGGGTGCAAGGTCCGGATTGGCCACCGCGATGTGGCGCGCGTCGGCAAGGGCGGCGGGGGCATCGGACACGTCGCGAGTCGGATCGGCGGACCAGATTAGCAGCCCGCCAACGGCGTAGGTGATCTGCGTTTCAGCGAGCGCATGGCCCCCCTCGGCAAGCCGTCCGGGTGTCTGCGCATCGGCCGAAAGAAACAGGTCGAACGGCGCGCCATTCATGATTTGGGCGGCGAGCTTGCCGGTCGCACCCGCCGTAAGCGTGATCTCGTGACCGGTTTCCGTGGTGAAGGCCTCTGCCAGCGCCTCGGCGGTGGGGCGGAAATTGGTGGCAACCGCGACGAGCGCCGTTTCCGCCCGCGCAGAGGCGGCGAATAAGCCAAGGATGAGGGTCAGGATCAGGCGCATGGTGTTCCGTTATGTCCGTTCGGAGATAACGGCGCTTTCGCCCGTCATGCAAGCGTTATTTCCGTTCGGGAATATCGGCGAGTTCTGCCAAGGCAGCAATCTCCGCTCCGGTTGCCTCGGCGGCGTTGGCCTGCATCCGCCGGTAAAGCCGCAGAACCTCGCGCCCGGTTTCGGTCAGTTCCGCGCCGCCATGGCCAGCGCCGCCCCGGCTCGACAGGACCAAGGGGTCATGGAACATGGCGTTCAGCGCCTCCACAAGTCCCCAGGCGCGCTTGTAACTCATCCGCATCCGCTTGCCCGCGGCCGAGATGGAGCCGGTCTCGGCGATCCCCTCCAAAAGGTCGGCCTTTCCGGGGCCTAGCCACTCGCCACCCCTAAGCGTCAGGCGGAGCTTCAGGTCGGGGCGATCCCTGTCCGGCATCAGGCCACCTGCGGGGTATGTGCGGGAACAAAGCGGCTGATGAGGGCGGGTCTGTCCATCGGACAATCATACCTGCCCTTGGACGTTTCGGCCACCGCGTGAGATCCGGCCAGTCGCAAGGGCGTCATTCGTCGAGCGATCCGTGGATGGCAAACTGGTCCAGCCCCGCCTCGCTGGCTTCGATAAAGCGGTATTGTTCGCGCACGCCCGCTTCGGTCAGCTCGCGCATCACGGTCAGCACGGTGTTCGGCGCGTGATCGGCACAAAGTTCGGCCATCTGCGCCAGTTCCTCGCCCGCGACGGGCAGGGCGGCCTCCACCGAAGGCGCGCCGTAGACGGCGACGAAATGGTCGGCAAGGCGCCGCGTCAGTGCCTCGTATTCAGCCGTTTCGATCCTTGTGACGGCAACGAAGGTCACACGTCCGAAGGTCTCGATCCCAAGCCAGCCATTGGCAAAGGCCTGTCGCGCCTTGCCAACAAGATCGGCCTCGGACCAGTTGGAAAACTCGAACCCGCCCGAGATCGCCCATTCACCAGTTCGTGCCGGGCTCGCAAAGACGTTCATGTCGCTTTCGTCGAAGTGGATCGCGCGGGCGAGCAGCATCAGACCTCCTCCAGCAATGACGAGAGCGGAAGCAACCGGGTGGTGTCGCCCGTTTTCAGGAGCATGCCGAAATTCTCGTCGACACCAAGGAACGTGCCCTCGATCCGCGTGCCCCCGGTTGCGACCGAAACGGTTTCGCCCAGCTTCCAGGCAAGCCCTGCCCATTCGCGGTGAAGGTCGGTGCGCCCCCCGGGATCCTCGATCGTGTTGAGCCAGAGAAGCGTATGGCGCGACCACGCCTCCAGAATGTGAACGGGGTCAAGACCGCCGCAGCCTTCCTGATCCAAAGCGGTGCGGTCGGGAAAGGCGCCCGGTTCGCAATCGGGCGGCAGGCTGAGCGTCAGTTCCATGCCGACGACCAGCCAGTCGGGTTCCTCGTCTGGATTGTCCGTCGCGGCGGCGGCGCGCAGGGCGCCCGCATGGGCGCCGTTCAGCCGGATTCCGCCGGACCAGTCGAGATGGACGGCGGTTTCGGGTGGCACCAGCGCGCCGAGCGCGTTCTGCAACCCGACGCCGCAGGCGATGAAGCCTGCCATGGCCGGTTCAAGCGGTGTTTCGGGTGCCAGCACGACGGCGGCCCGCAGCCGTTCGGGCGAGACTGACCAGGCGATGAGACCCGCATCGGTGCCGCGTTCGGCCTGATCGCAGGCGATGGTGAACGGGTTGGCGGGCCCGGCGGCAAGTCCGGTCATCAGCGGAGGGAAGACCGGGACATGGCTCATGCGATACCGTCCCCGACCAGACGCTTCGCAAGCTCGCGAAAGGCGCGGGCCTGCGGTGAATTCGGTTTCGACACGACGATCGGCGCGCCGCCATCCGCGGCCACGCGGATGTCCAGGTGCAGCGGGATCTCGGCCAAGAGCGGTGCGCCCAGCTTTTCGGCCTCGGCCCGGACCCCGCCATGGCCGAAAATATGTTCCTCGTGCCCGCATTGCGAACAGACATGGACCGCCATGTTCTCGATCAGCCCGAGGATCGGCGTTCCCATCTTTGCGAACATATCAATGCCCTTGCGTGCGTCGAGAAGCGCGACATCCTGAGGCGTGGAGACGATGATCGCGCCCGCGACCTCGGCCTTCTGGGTCAGCGTCATCTGCACGTCGCCGGTTCCGGGCGGCAGGTCGACCAGCAGCACGTCCAAGGCCCCCCACTGGACCTGAAACAGCATCTGCTGCAGCGCGCCCATCAGCATCGGGCCGCGCCAGACAACCGCCTCATCCTCGCGCGTCATCAGGCCCAGCGACATAAGCGTGACGCCGTGATTCCTGAGCGGCAGGATCGTCTTGCCGTCGGGCGAGGCCGGGCGGCCCGAGACGCCGAGCATCCGGGGCTGCGACGGTCCGTATACATCGGCGTCAAGCAGGCCCACGCGCTTGCCCTCGGCGGCCAGCGCGGCCGCGAGATTGGCGGCGACGGTCGACTTGCCGACACCGCCCTTGCCGGAGGCGATGGCGATGATGCGGTTCACACCGGGCACTTTTTCCGGCCCCTGCGGTTTGGGCTTGCCGCCCAGTTTCAGATCAGGCGGGGTGGGGGCGCTGTGGGCGGTCATAACGACAGACACGGCCTCGACCCCCGGCATCGCCCGCAAGCGCGCCTCGGCCTCGGCGCGCGCCGGTTCCATCCTCGCCGCGCGGGCCGGGTCGATCTCCAGCACGAAGCGGACATTCGCGCCCTCGACCGTCAGAGCGCGCACCAGCCCCGCGCTGACGATGTCGCCGCCGCCCATCGGATCGGCGACACCTTTCAGGGTATCCAGCACCGCCTCGCGCGTCAGACTCATGCGTCGGGACCCGTGATCTTGCCGGTGACGACATGCTCCATGTCGAGCCCGTCGATGGTCAGCACGACCTTTGCAGAGAGCGTCTTGCCCGCGGCATTGCTGCCCGCATCGCGTACTGCCTTTTCGATGGCCTGCTGTGAGGTCACGCCGACCTGCTTCAGGAATTTGCGCATCGACATGTTGAAGTCTTCATCCATCGGTCCAGCCTTTCCTTGACGGTTGACCCGCAGCCCGCATCGCCCGTAGCTTTGGCCCCGAAAGGCGTGCGCGATGCGACGTTGGATCGCCCTTTTTGTCTTCCTTCTTACGTCCCTTCCCTTGAAAGGGGAGGAGACGCGTCATTTCACCTTGTCGCTTGCCGAGGAAATCTCGGCCAGTGGCCTTGTCGACTATATCCTGCCTCGCTTTGCGCTCAAGACCGGACGGCGGGCCAGCATCGTGACAGCGGATGCCGACGCGCGTCTGGTCGTGGCGGACGGGACGGCGCCTGTCATGGCGCGGGGCGATGTGGTTTTCGCGCTGGTTCTCGAACGCGAGAACGATGCCGCCAAACGCTTTGCCGACTGGCTCGCCTCCGAGATCGGGCAGAACACCGTTGCCGCCTTCGAACCGGCCGATGGGCTGCGTTTCGGTCCGCCGCCCGAGGTGGCCGTGGCGGTGGCACCGGTCATCGAAGGCGATGCCGGACTTGGCCGCGAGGTGGCCGAAGCGCATTGCGCCCGCTGCCACCGGATCGCTCCCGAAATGAGGGGCATGACGCTTGGCTCCACGCCCTCCTTTGCAGCGCTGAAGACGCTGCCGGACTGGACCGAACGTTTCACCGCCTTTTATGCGCTGAACCCGCATCCGTCGTTCCTGCTGGTAGAAGGGGTCAGCCCACCCTTCGACCCGTCCCGCCCGCCGCCCATCGTTCCGGTCGAGGTGACGTTGGAAGAGGTCGAGGCGCTTCTTGCCTATGTCGCAAAGGTGCCTGCCGCTGACCTCGGGGCAGATATCGAGAGCAGGTAGATCAAACGCTCGCCGCGTCCCCATCGGCGAACCATACCAAGTTCGGGTCATTCAGTGATCCCGCCGCTTGGAAAGATAGTCATCCGTCGTGCGCGGGCGGGGCCGGTCGCCGCCGGTCAGGGGATTGGCTTCGGAATGATACTGCGCCCGGATGCGGCAGTCGTCGCACATCTGGATGAGCCGCCCGGCTCCGCCCTCGGCGAACATCGCGTGCTTGCCCGCAAGCTTGCCCATGATCTTCTCGACCGTCGATTTCACCCCGAATGGCCGACCGCATTCGATGCATTCGAAGGGCTCTTCCTGGTGCAGAACGACCTGCGCCAGCGCCGTATCCGCGGGGTTGAAGCGCGGCTCCAGCGTGATCGCGTTTTCCGGGCAGATCGTGGCACAGAGTCCGCATTGCAGGCAGGCATCCTCCTGAAACCTCAGTTGCGGCTTGTCGGGATTGTCGCCAAGCGCGCCCGAGGGGCAGAGCGAGGCACAGGAGAGACAGAGCGTACAGGCATCTGTGTTGACCAGCACAGCGCCGTATGGCGCGCCCGAAGGCAGGGGAAGTGGCTCTGTGGCCCCGGGCAAGAGTGCCTTCGCGGCCAGTCTTGCGACCTGCCGGCGGTTACCGAGCGGCAGCACCGGATCGGTCTTTGGAGCGTCCGGCGCGGCTCCGTAAAGCGCGTCCGACATCGCCTCTGGGTCGGCGACATCGAGCAGGTCGAGACGACCATCGCCGCCCATCGCGGCAGCCAGCCCGTGTTCACGGGAGAGTGTGTCGAGATCGGTTGTCGGGGAGACCAGCACCGTAACCGACGCAAATCCGAGGGCGAGGGCCGCCAGCATCTCGGCATGGCCGAAACCGGCGATAGCGGCGACCGACAGGGGCAGCACATC
>JAUIDM010000397.1 GCA_030428915.1 Alphaproteobacteria bacterium
GACAGCAGCCGCGGCAATGATCGGCTTTGCACCGAACAGCCCCATGGTCAGCGCAGCAATAACTGCCGATCCGGCCAGCGTCACGCTAGCCAGCGTGTAGATCACGAAAAACAACCGAAGCACGGAAAATCCTTTCTCTGGCGCCGCGCGATTTCCGTTCTGAGTCTAGCGGCCAGCCGTCGAAAGAGCCTTGATCTGCGTCATCCGAGGCAATCGATGTCGAACCGCGCAACACCGGTATCACCGGAGATCTTGGTGCGCATGGAATTGGGAATGACGCGGCATCCGGTGGCCTCCGCCGCCGCCGCCGACATAAGCCGCGCCACCGGGGCCCGCTGGGCGCGGGTCAGGTAGCCCAGACGCACAACCTCCACGGCACTACCCTTCTGGAAGACGACGAAGTCGATACCGCCCTTTGTCACCTCATACCGAGCAGCGCCAAAGAAGTCGGGTGCCGGAGTGGCACAGGCAGACAAGAGAACGATGAAGAATAGGAAGCGCATGCCGCGACTGTCACAGCGTTTGGTTAAGGCAATCTTAAAAACCGCCGCACAAACGCGTCATGGTTGCGACGAACAATCCTGCAGAGCGTTTATCCGGCAACCCGGTCAAACTCGCTAAGCAAACGCGGGAGTAACCCGCGATACATGACAATCAGATGATTGACGTGAGGGCTGACTCGGCGTCACCTAACCTTTGACACCTGTGATCATGTCACTGAAAAAAGAAGGGCGGACTCACACCCACCTGTGAGTCCGCCATTTACACGCCTTTCGGCAACAAACCACTCAGAACCACCACCACTAATTCGATACTAGTTAACAATTATCACTCGCTATACGGGAATTAAAAACGAGGGGATCTGATTCGAGAACTTGGATTTTCGGACATGTCTAAAAGTTAGTATGCGAATAACTTTACCCCACGTAAGCGGCGGATATCAGTCCGTTACCCGGCATCCGGCACACACAAATCAGGAACCGAAAGGGAGAGAAATCAATGGTCCGTCTCAGCGACCCGCTTGCGCGCGCCGCCACGCTTCCGGTGTCATTCCTTCCTCGGCCTTGAACACACGGATCAGATGCGAACTGTCGCAGAATCCGGTCGCCGCTGCGATACTGGCAATTGAAGACTCATCGCGCTCCAGCAGCATCCGCACCTGAGCCAGACGCACCCGCCGCCCAGCTTCTGCCGGTGTCAGTCCCAACGCGCCGGCAAAACGGCGTTCCAGATTGCGGCGACTGACGCCCAGCCTCGCGGCCAGACGGGTCACCGAAAGCGGCGCTTCTACCGCCTCCTGCATCCAAAGGAGCGCGCGCTTGACCAGCGGATCGGCGGCGTTCAACTCCAATGGCAGGCCGGGCTGGGGCCGCTCTGCCGCTATGGCCTCATCCATGATCATGATCGACAGGCTCTTGCGGGCTGCGTTGCGGCCGATATGGCGATCAACCAGATAGGCCGCGAGATGCGCCGTCGATGCCCCGCCCGAACACGTCAGGCGGTCACGATCCACGACGAAGACCTGATCCGAAATCGGGATCAGTCCTTCGAACTCATCCAGGAAATCCTGCCTGTGAAACCAGCTGACACAGCATTTGTAGCCCTGCATCAGTCCCACACGATGCAGGATGAATGCGCCGGTGCACAGCCCGACCAGGGGCACCTTCGCCGCCGCCGCCCCACGCAGAAAGGCCGCCACCTCGTCGCTTACCTGCTGCGCACCGCCGATCAGGCCACCGGCAATCACCACGTAGTCGAAACGCCGCGGATTGCCGAGACGTTCCTCCGGATAGACGGCAAGGCCGCAACTGCTTTCCACCGGATCGAGCGTGGGCGCGATAAGCCGCCAACTGCACAGGATCGGGCGTGACCGGTCGCCCTCATCGGCAGCAAGGCGCAGGATATCGATGAAATTCGCAAGGGCCGCCAGTGTGAAGCGGCGCGCCGGGATGATTCCAACCCGAAGGCGGGGACGTGGGTCTGGTGTTTTGTCCGGCACGGCTTACTCCAATGCGATCGACGCATATTTAACATAGAAACGCCGCGTATATCCAATTCCGAATCGGAAAAATACCGCATCCAGCCACGACCATCCGCGGCGACCTGTTGCGGATTGGCAGGGAGGCCCGCCACATGTCTCACCAAAGTGCGATCCGTGCGCTCCACAAGGTCAGCATACCCGCCCCGGCGCAGGCCGCTGCCGGGCAGCGCTTCACGTTTCTCGTGCTGGACGGTTTCGCGCATCTGCCGCTGGCGTCAGCACTGGAACCAATGGGGCTTGCCAACCAGCTTCTGGGCGAGCGCGCCTATTCCTGGCGCATCACCACACTGACGGGCGCCCCCGCCTCATCGTCCACGGGCCTGACGATCATGACGGACGGGGCTTACACCCCGCTCGGGCGTGGCGACACGCTCATCGTCATCGGCGGCCCCAGCCTGCGCCGCCAGTCGGATCCCCGCCTCAATCATCTGCTCCGGCGCGAAGCCGCCCATGGGGTCAAGATCGGCGCCTTCTGCATGGGGGTCTATGCATTGGCTCATGCCGGTCTGCTCGATGGCGAGGAATGTGCCATCCATTGGGCGGAGATCGACGGGTTTGCCGAGAAATTCCCCAAGGTCCGGATCAGCCGCAATGCCTTTGCCCTCGGGCGCCGTCCGACGGCGCCGGGAGGCGGCGTGGCGGCTGACCTGATGATGCATCTGATTTCCGAAACCCATGGGGCCAACCTGGCCACAAAGATCGCCGATCTGATGATCTGCAACGAGGTGCGCAGCCCGAAATCGCAGCAGAAGGTCTCGATCCAGTCACGCTACGGCCTGCGCAACCCGCGCCTTGTCAAGGTGTTGAGCTGCATGGAGGCGAACCTCGAAACACCCCTGTCGGCACAAGAGATCGCCGATATCGCGGCGATGTCGGTGCGCCAGACCGAACGGCTCTTTGCCCAGCACCTGAACACGACGCCAATGAACTTCTACATGCAGATGCGGTTGGAAAAAGCGCACAAGCTTCTGTCGCAGACCGAGCTTTCGGTGACCGAGATCGCGGTCGCCTGCGGCTACAAGTCCACGTCGCATTTTACCAAGAGCTTTCGCGACGCCTATGGGGCGACTCCGAAAAGGATGCGGGCAGTCGGGAACTGAACCCGACCCGCCCAGGGCTATGCCAGAACGTCCAGAGGCAACCGAGGTGCCCCGGGCAATTCCCGGGGCGTAATCGGCCGACTAGGGTTCGACGCCGGTCAGAACCGAACAAATCCGCTTGGGAAATTGATATCGACCTCGACATCCCCGGAGGTGGGCGTCGGAAACTCCGTCAACGTGCAATTTGCCGCGGCGCCTTCCAGTGCGGCTTCGGATCGCACCTGAGAGAAGAAGCTGAGATCGCGGACCACCTTGCGCCCGTTGAGCAGAACTTCGGCCCGCCGCATCAGGCGGCGGACACCTATCGCACTGCTGGCGTCAGGAAAATAACCTGTGCCACAGACGGCGATCTGGCCTTTGTG
>JAUIDM010000034.1 GCA_030428915.1 Alphaproteobacteria bacterium
GGCTGTCAGGGTGCCCAGCACGTCGCCCGGAATTACCCTTCCGGCCGCATCCGTCATCAGGGGGCGGTCCGCATCGCCATCGGTCGACACGATCGCCGCCAGATCGTTCTCACGTGCCCAGCCTGCCAGCATCTCGCGGGTGTCCGCATCGACTGCCTCGGTATCGACCGGGATGAAGTCCTCGGACCGGCCAAGCGACATTGTTTCGGCCCCGAGAAAGCGCAGGGTTTCGGAAAGCAGGTCGCGGGCGACGGAACTGTGCGCATAAACGCCGATCCTCAGACCGGAGAGCGCGTTGCGGCCAAGGATATTGAGATAGCGGCGGCGATAGGCGGGCAGTGCCTCGGGATCGTGAATCGGGTTCACCGGCGGGCAGTCCGCCGCGCCTGAATATGCGGCGAGAATCGCAGTCTCGTCAGCCTTGGTGATCTCTCCCTTGGGCGTGTAGAATTTCAGCCCGTTGCGGTCGGCGGGAATGTGACTGCCCGTGACCATGACCGACGGTGCGCCTGCCTCCATCGCCGCGAGCGCAAGGGCCGGGGTCGGCAAGGCGCCGCAGTCGACCGGCGTCAGTCCCTCAGCCGCAGCCGCCGCGGCCACAGCCGCCGCAATCCGTCCGGACGAAGGGCGCAGGTCGCGGCCGATCATCAGGCTGCCGGAATGGGGCGTGATCTGCAGGAAGGCGCGGACATAGCTCGCGCAGAGGCCGTCGCTCAACTCGCTGACAAGGCCGCGCAGGCCGCTCGTGCCGAATTTGGGGGGCATGTTCCTTCCGGTCTTTCAGTGGCTTAGCGGTGACGATTGTGACAGATCATCCTGGGATGTATAGCCTCATGCCGCGATCCGGTGCTAAGGTCCTTTCATACCGGCATCGGCCGGATCATTGGAACTCGGAATTGTTGAGAATAATCGCGAATGCAGGTGATTGTTTCTGAGGCGGCGGCGTTTTTCGCCGCAGCAAGGGCGAGGGTCGCAAGCCGAAATCATCCGGTCTATCGTGCAAACAGGTGGCTGAGCGTGACAGGCCCGTGGACAGGAACTGACGGATGAATGCGAAAACCCTTTCGATCCTGGCGGGCGTCTTCCTTGCCGTTCTGGGTGCCTTTCTGGGCGGCATGTGGACCACCTACAAGAACTGGTGGCCCTGGCGACAGGTTGACGAGGCGCGGGTTGCCTGGCGGTCGTTCCGGGCGACGGGGCGGGTGATGCCGCTCGACACCTATGCACGGCGCAGGCCCGGCGCGGCCGATACCCGCCATGCGATCCACGATGCCAATGCGGCGGCACCGGGATACTGGGTGATAAACCGCTTCGACGCCGATACCGGGACCTATGTGCTGGAGCTTTTCGACGGGCAGGGTACGCTGATCAACACCCATCCGATCGACTATTCCCGAATCATGGATGGTGGCGATCCGGGCGAGTTTGCCCATATCGCGACGATGATGCCCGACGGGTCGGTGATCGTTGTCTGGGACGATGCGCCCGGCATGGCGCGGCTCGATGCATGCGGTGACCCGCTCTGGTCCAAGACGGACCAGATCTATCACCATTCGCTTGAACGCGGTGTGGATGGCTACTGGACCTGGCAATCGGCGATCTGGAACGGTGGCGAGGATCAGCGGATGATCCGCTTCGACCCTGAGACGGGCGAAATCCTAGAATCGATAGACCTTATCGACGACGTGATCCTGAAATCGCCTGCAAATGCGCTTGCGATGCAGGTGCCTGAGGAATTCGAGTTCGACCGCACCACGCGGTATGGCGACCGTGCCGACATCTTCCATCCGAACGATGTGGAAGAGTTGATGCCGGAAATGGCCGCCGCCTTCCCGCAATTCGAGGCGGGCGATCTGCTGATTTCCAACCGGAATATCGATCAGGTGGCAGTCATCGGCCGCAAGACGGGTGAGGTCAAATGGTCCGTTTACGGCCCGTGGCAGCACCAGCATGACGCCGACTTCCTGCCCGATGGCACGATTTCGATCTTTTCCAACAACACCGACCGGTTTCGTTCGAGCATCATCCGGATCGATCCGAAAACGGGCGAGACGGAGGATATCTTTTACGGCAAGGGCGTCGACTTCGACAGTTTCATCATGGGCAAGCAGCAGCGCCTGCCGAATGGCAACTGGCTGATCGTCGCGACGATCCAAGGCCGGGTGCTGGAAGTGACGCCTGAGGGAAAGCTCGTCCGCGAATACAACAACATCATCGACGACAACTACAATGCGCTGGTGCTCTATGCCGAGTATCTGCCCCCCGATTACCTGACGACGGTGCCCGCCTGCGCCAAGTGACGCGACCACGGAGTTGAGACCATGAGTGACAAGATCCTGCCGGTGATCCTCTGTGGCGGGACGGGAACCCGGCTCTGGCCGGTTTCGCGCGAGGGGATGGCAAAGCAGCTTCTGCCAATCCTTGGCGATCAGACCCTGTTGCAGATGACGCTGGCGCGGGTTGCGGGCAACGGCTTCGGCGCGCCGATGGTGATCGGGGCCCATGCCGTGCGTTTCACGATCCGCGATCAGGTGGAGGCCGTGGCGCCCGAGGCCCGCGTGGTGATCGAGCCCGAGCGGCGCGACACGATGGCGGCGGTGCTGCTGGCCGCGGCGATCGCAGCGGCGGATGACCCCGATCAGGTTCTCGCGGTGATGCCGTCCGACCATCTCATCCGTGACGCCTCTGCCTTGGCTGAGGCGGTCCACACCGCTGCGGGATCGGTGCGCAAGTCGGGCATCGCCGTGATTGGTGTCGAACCGACGGGACCGTCGACGGCATATGGCTATATCAAACCCGGCGCGGCGGCACAGGACGGAACCTCGGCGGTCGAACGCTTCGTCGAAAAGCCCGACGAGGCGCGCGCAGCTGAACTGATTGCCGAAGGCTGCCTGTGGAATGCGGGCATGTTCTGCTTCCGCGCGGGCTGGCTGATCGAGGCCGCGCGGGAGGTCGAGCCGGAAGTGGTCGACCATGTGACGCAAGCGGCGGTCGATATGGTTGAGGACCTTGGCATGTGGGTGCCGGGCAAGAGCTTCGGCCAGGCGCGCGCGATTTCCTTTGACCATGGTTTCATGGAGAAGACGAACGAGGCGCGCGTGGCCCCTGGCCGTTTCCGCTGGTCGGATGTCGGCGACTGGGACGCGGTCTGGGCCGAATCCGACAAGGACGCGGCGGGCAATGCGATCCGGGGCGATGGTTTTGCCCATGAGGCAAAAGACAACCTGATCCATTCCGAAGGGCGGCTGGTCTGCGCCGTCGGCGTCGAGGGGCTGGCGATCATCGAAACCCCCGACGCGATCATGGTCGCACCCCGCGCAAAGGCGCAGGAGGTCAAGGGTCTCGTCGGTGCGCTAAAAGGCGCCGAGCGGGCCGAGGCGGTCGAGCATATCCGCAACCACCGGCCCTGGGGCTGGTACCAGACGATGGATCTGGGCGAGAGGTTCCGGGTCAAGCGGATCGTGGTGAAGCCGGGGGCGAAGCTGAGCTTGCAGAAGCATCACCACCGTGCCGAACACTGGGTTGTCGTGCGCGGCACGGCCGAGGTCACGCGCGACGAAGAGGTTCTGGTGCTGCACGAGAACGAGAGCATCTATCTGCCGATCGGCTCGGTTCACCGTCTCGCCAATCCCGGCCGCATCCCGGTCGAGATCATCGAGGTGCAGACCGGGACCTATCTGGAGGAAGACGACATCATCCGGATCGAGGATGAGTTCGGCCGGACGTAAGGTGGGTTTGAATCCGTCTCACTTGCCAAGAGTGCGGCAAAACGCGGCTTCGGTCAGTTCAGCGCTCTTGTTCCATGTGAACCCCGCAGCCCGGTTCAAAGCCTTTTCCCTCAGGCTGTCGCGTAGGTCCGGTTCGGTCAGAAGCCGGATCGCCGCCTGCGCGATTTCGTCGGTCGATTCAGGATCGAACATGAGGCCACCATCGCCAACCACTTCGGGCAGGCTGCCGCGGTCGGAGGCCAGAACCGGCGTACCGCAGGCCATCGCCTCAACTGCAGGCAAGCCGAACCCTTCCCAGAGCGACGGCAGGGCCAAAGCCTCGGCCCCGGCCAGAAGTTCCGCCATCTCGCCGTCGCCGATCTCTCCGGTAAAGCTGATCCGGCCCGAGGCGCGGGCGTCGCGCGCAGCCCCGGCCGTCAGTTCCTCGACATTGTCCCAGAACCTGTCGCCGGTCGTGCGCCCGACGATCACCAGCCGCGCCAAGGGGCAGGCGTCAAGGATTGCGGGCATCGCCTCGATCAGCCGCAACACGTTCTTGTGGCGGTTGAACCCGCCAATGTAGACCAGCACCCTGTCATCCCCGGCAATACCGTGACGGCTGCGCGTGGCCGATATGCGGGCGGGATCGTCAATGGGCCGGAAGCAGTCGAAAGGGCCCTCGGTCGTCACGTCGATCCGATCGCGGGGGACCCGCAGGATGCGCGATATATCCTTGGCCGAGGCCTCCGACACGGTCAGCACGCGCCGCGCCTGCCAGATCGCCAGCCGGGTCTTGGTCTGCCACAGAAGGTGGTTGCGTTTGGTCGGGAAGATCAGGTCGGGGAAGCGTTCGGGGATCGTATCGTGAATGCAGATGAGCTTCGGCACGCGGCTCAGGATCGGATAGTAGGAATAATGCGCCGGAAAGAAGAACAGGTCGCAGCCAAGCGCGCCTGCCGCGCGTGACATGGTCCACATATCCGCCCCGGCCCGGGCGCCCGCGCCGGAGGACGCCGACGACATCGACCGCCCGGCGCCGGCCACGATGATCTCCACCCCGTCGGGTACCGGCAGGTCCGGCGTCCGGTCGAAGATAAGCGAATAGCGAAAGCCGGTGTCGCGCGCCGCCAACGCGCTGACGAGGCTGCGGATGAACCGCCCGAAGCCGCGCTCATTGTCCCAGGCGCTGGCGTCTATGCCGACATGCATCTCATGGCCTCCTGTCCTCGCCCTTTCCTAATCCGAATTTCCACGCTTGCCCAACCCGTTGCGGGAAGCCGGGCAGGGCTGATGCACCAGCGGCGGCAAAGGTGGCAAATCCGCCACTTCGTTTCCCGGTCGGCCACGGATCGGCCCGTTCCGTTGAAAATCTGCAACTTGCAGGTGCGATCGGGCCGCGCTTGCGGTAAGGACGGAGGGAATAGGGACAGGTGATTTCAGGACCATGACAGACGAGAAGGGCGCCGGGGGAAGGCTTCACATCCTTGAAATGCAGACCCAGTTCGGCGTTGGCGGCATCACGCGCCATGTTCTGGCACTGCGCGACTGGATGCGCGGGCAGGGGCATCGGGTCACGCTCGGTGGTACGCCCGCCGCCTGGGCCGGGCCAGAGACGGAGCCCGACTTCCTCGACCTGCCAACCAAATATGTCTCGGGCGAGGGCGGGTCGCTGCCCAAGCGCCTGCTCAACGTTGCAACATCGGCCTGGCGCCTGCGCCGCTGGCTAAAGGCGCACCGCGTCGATGCGATCCACGCCCACGAATCTGCCCCCGCTCTGGTGGCCAATCTCGCCCGGCGCGGGCTGAACATACCCTTGGCCGTGACCTATCACGGGTCTGAGCCCGCGCGCATCGCGTCCTTCGGGGGCATCGCGGGCAAGGCCGATCTGGTGATCACACCGTCCCACCGGTCGGCCGAGGATCTGGCCAAGATCGGCGGCGTGCCGGAAGCGAAGCTGAAGGTGCTGGGCCTTGGCGTCGCGCCACCGCCTGCGGACAGCGAGGACGAGGTCGCGGCGCTGAGGCGCGAGCTTCTGGGGGATGGCGACAAGCTGATCATCACGGTTGCCCGTCTGGAATACCAGAAGGGCATCGACATTCTGATCGACGCCGTCGCCCGGATGATCCCCAATCACCCCGGCTTCCGCTTTATTGTCGCGGGCGATGGTGTGGATGAAAAAGAACTGAAAGCGCTGGCACAGGAAAAAGGGGTGCAGAACCACCTTCGGTTCCTCGGCCGAGTCAACCGCCCGCATCTCTATCTGCGTGCGTCCGACCTCTTCCTTCTGACCTCGCGGTGGGAGGCCTTGCCCTTCACCATCGTCGAGGCGTTTCAGGCGGGCATCCCGGCTGTCGCGGCCGCCTGTTCGGGCGTGGTGGAACTGATCGACGATGAGGTCGGCGCGGTCGTGCCCATCGGCGATGTGGAGGCCATCGCAGGGGTGGTCACCCGCATTCTGACGGATGGGACGCTCAGGAAATCCATGTCGGAGGCTGCGCTGGCGAAATCAAAGCTCGACCGCTTCGATCCCGACTGGGTGCATCGCCAGTTCGAAGAGACCTATTTCCGGCTGAGCGGGCGCCGCTAGCCCTTCATCCGGCGCAGGTGATCCGCCGTCGCGGCCAGACCGCGTTCCAGATCATACTCCGGCGCATAGCCCAGCCGGTCGCGCGCATGGTCGATGCGGCAGAGCCCGCGCCCCATATATTCCTCGAAAAGATGGTGGTTGGGGTGGAGGACACCGTCTTTGGCGAGCTTGGATTTCGCGACGGCCACGAGCGCCTCGAACCGCCTGTGGCCGAGGATCTTGCGTCCCGCCGCGCTGATCCGCGCGGCCATAGACGGCCCGTGATCGGCGCTCTCGTCCGGCTTCGGGCCGAGGTTGCGGGCAATCTCATCGGCGGGAATGCGGGTCGCGCCCCCGGTCCCAAGGATCGCCCCGTAGCCATCGACAAGCGCCGACCACGGGAAGGGCCCGGGCCCAGAAATGACGAAGCGTTCGTGACCGAGATCCGGCAAGACCGCCGCCTTCAGGCAGGCCTGCACAACGTCATCGACAAAGACGCCATTACAGATCCCCTCCGGTTTAGGGATCACGACGCCGCCCGCCAGCAGCGCCCGCGCGAAACCGTCGGTCCAGAGCGTCGAGCCCGGCCCCCAGACGATGGTCGGTTGCAGGATCGCCGCGGGCAGGGGGCCAGCCATCAACCGTCTTTCCATCTCGATCTTCGCCTGCCGATAGGGGCTGCCGCCGGGCCGGTCCATCGTGCCTGCCTCATCGCAATCCGTCCCGGGCCAGTTGTCATAAACCACGATGGAAGAGGTATGGACGATCCGCCCCACGCCCGCCGCCTTTGCCGCCGCCATCAGCCGGTCGAAGGACGCAAGGTTCTCGGCGGCCGAGGCGCGGACATCATAGGCGAGGTTGAAAAGCACCTCCTGACCGTGCAGCGCGGTTTCCACCAGCGCCCGGTCGGACATCGACCCGATGCGCTCCCGCACGCCCTGCGGCAGGCCACGCAGCGAGGCGCGGGACCGCGTCAGGACCGAGACGTCGGCCCCGGCCTCAACCAGTGCCCCGGCCAGCCGCCGCCCGATGAACCCGGTCGCCCCGGTCACGAAGACCTTGCGGCCCTTCCACGCTGTTTCCATCCTGTCACCCCTTTCGCCCTCAGCCGCACAATAGCCACAGCTTCGGGCCATTGAAACCGCTCTCTCCTGCCCGGGCTGGCCCGGCCACGCCTGCTATGATAGCCACTTCGCATTGATTTCACGGATTGAATCGCGCCGGGCAGCGCGGGTCGGAAGGTATGGCAATGCGGATCGGGGTGATCGGGGCGGCTGGCAAGATCGGGCAGATGCGGGTCGCGACGATTCTGGCCGAACCGCGTACTGAACTCGCCGCCGTGATGGACATGACGCTGGAAAAAGCCAAGGCACATGCCCATGGCGCCCCGGCCTTCACCGATCTCGACGCCTTTCTCGTCACGCCGATGGACGCGGTCGTCATCTCCACCCCGGCGCACGTGCGCGAACCGCTCTGTCTTGCCGCCTTCGCGGCGGGCCTGCATGTGCTGTCGGAAAAACCGCTGCACCATACGGTCGCGGGCAGCCGCCGCATCCTCGCCGCCGCCAAGGCTGCGAAACGCCATCTCGGGGCCGGGTTCAACATGCGCTATTACCCCGCCTTCAGCTATATCAGGGACGTGATGGAGAGCGGGAAGATCGGCGAGATCGACCATATCCGCATCTATGGCGGGCATGAGGGGCTGCCGAAATTCGCCTTCGACTGGGAATACAAGTCGGAGATTTCCGGCGGCGGGGCGCTCTGGGATGTGGGCATCCACATGAGTGATATGGCCCGCTTCCTCATGGGCGAGATCACCGAGGTTTACGGCGTCGCGACCGAAAAGGTCTGGAAGGTGAAGGGGTCCGAGGACAACGCGATGGCGATCTTCAAGGCGCCGTCCGGCGTCTCGGCGACCTACCAGGCGACCTGGACCGACTGGAAGGGCTACAAGAGTGCCGTCGAGGTCTATGGCTCCCACGGAATGGTGCGGGGCGCCTATGCACCGATGGAAAACATGCTGATCACGATGGCCGAACCGGGCGGTCCTACGACCGTCACCCGCAACCGCTATCGGGGTATCCAGATCCGCGAAAAGCTGCGGTCGTGGAAGACGACGGCGCTTGCGTCGTTCCAGCAGGAACTGGCCGAGTTCATCGCCCTGACCGAAGGCAGGCAGGGCCTGCGCATCGCTGACGGTCACGCAGCGCTTAGGGCCGTAGAGATCGCGGCAGCGGTGCCGGAAAGCACGCGGACCGGCCAGCCGGTGATGCTGGAAAACCTCGGGGCGATGGTGCTGTGAGCGACACGCCCGAGCTTTCCATCGTCGTCACGATCATCGACGGCGGCGATTGTCTGCGTGATTTCCTGCGTGCCGTGACCTCCTTCGACGACCCGCCGAGCCATGAGGTCATCCTGCCCTACGACGCGAGCCGCCCGGAAGTGCCCGCGATGGCGGCGGAATTCCCGACCGTGACCTTTCTCGATATCGGCCAGATCGAGCCCATTCACCCGATCACGACCGAGGCCGGGCTGCACGAGCTTTACGACCGCCGCCGGGCGCGGGGGCTGGCGGCATCGAAAGGCCGTATCGTCGCGATTCTGGAAGATCGCGGCCATCCGCGCGCCGACTGGGCGCGCCAGATCATACGGCTGCATGCCGAAACCGGCTGCCATGTCGTCGGCGGCGGCATCGAATGCCGCGAACCCGCGAGCCTTCTGAACTTCGCCTTCTACCTGACCGATTTCGGCCGCTACGGCCTGCCTTTCGACAGCGGGCCGGCCGAATGGGTGTCCGACGTGAATGTAAGCTATTCGCGCCAGGCCCTTGAAGAGATGCGGCATCTCTGGAAGGAGCGATATCACGAGCCGGTGCTGCATGATTACCTCATGAAGAAGGGCGAAAAGCTGTGGCTCTCGAACGAAATGATCATCTTCCACGGTCGCCCGCCCTGCACCTTGTCCTATCTTGTCCCTGAACGCTTCCACTGGGGGCGGCTCTTCGGCCATATCCGCACAATGACGATGGGCGAGGGCGAACGCTGGAAGCTGATCCTGATGAGCCCCTTGATCCCGCCACTTCTCTGGCTGCGCCACGGGATTACTCAGTGGAAAAAGGGAAGAGGTATCAGATACTTGAAGGCAATTCCGTATACAATGATCCTGACCACATCCTGGATTCTGGGTGAGGTCTGGGGCTATATCACGAAGAAGCCATGACCGAACCTTGGGACCTCATCGTTATCGGATCGGGCGCGTCAGGCGGCTGGGTCGCCAAGGAGGCGGCGGAAAGCGGTGCGAGGGTCCTGATGCTGGAGGCCGGGCGCAGGCTTGACCCGGTGCAGGATTTCCCCGAGCCCGATCATGAGGGCGGCAGCCGCGTCTCGATACTGACCCGCGTCGTGGCGATCCTGAAGGGCCAGCAGGTGCAGGCGCGCTGCATGTCCTACACGCCGCAGACGGCGCATCTGTTTCTCAACGACCGGCAGAACCCCTACACGACCGGCAAGGGCGCGCGCTTTAACTGGTATCGCGCCCGGCAGGTCGGCGGGCGGCTCCATCTCTGGGGACGGAACGCGCTCAGGATCTCCGACTTCGACTTCAAGGCCGCCGAACATGACGGGTTCGGCGATACCTGGCCGTTGTGCCATGCCGATCTCGATCCCTGGTACACCCGGGTAGAGGAATTCCTCGGCGTGACGGGCGAGGCGGCGCGTATACCGAACCTGCCCGACGGCCAGTATTCCGGGCCCCATCCGCTGACCAGGACCGAACGCAGGCTTATGGCAGAGATGGCGGAGAAATGGCCTGACCGGCCCGCCACGACCTGCCGCATCATCCATCACATGGCCCACCGCACGCCGCCGCCTTTGACCGCAGCGATGGCGACAGGGCGGTTCGAACTGCGTCCGAACGCGGTGGTCGAACGGATCGAAACCGATCCGGAGACCGGCCTTGCCACCGGTGTGACCTATATCGACGCGGGCACGCGTGAACGGGTGACGGTTGCCGCGCGCCATGTCGCGGTGGCCGCCTCGACCATCGAAAGCGTGCGCATCCTTCTGAATTCCCGTGGAGACAGGCATCCCAGCGGGCTTGGGAATTCCTCGGGTAACCTTGGCCGCTACCTCAGCGATCACCTGATGGTCTTCCGCGCCGGAACGCTGCCCGAGATCGAAGGCATGGGCGAGAGCCATGATCCCTATGATTTTGGACAGCAATCGGGCATCTACATCCCGTCTTTCCGCAATGTCGGTGGCGATGAGGGCAGGGGGTTCCTGCGCGGCTATTCTCTTCTTGGCTCTGTCGGAAGGCTGGAGCCCGGCTGGTTCTTCATGGCGATCGGCGAGGTGCTGCCACGGGCGGATAACCGCGTAGAGCTTGATCCGGTGAAGCGCGACGCGTGGGGTATCCCGGTCGCAAAAGTGACGCTGACACATTCCGACAACGAACGCGCGATGATCCGCGACATGAATGCGAGTCTCAAGGAAATCTCGACGACTTTCGGACTGCCCGACGACCTTCTGGGCCGCGAAAGCCTGATCGCGAAACTCGCCTACAAGGTCGCCGGGCCGCTGGTCTACACACCGGATGGCGCGCTGATCCCCGGTTCTTCGATTCATGAAACCGGCGGGGCCTGCATGGGTACCGATCCCACCCGCCATGTCTGCGACGCCGACAACCGGCTTCATGATGCACACAACGTCTGGGTGACAGACTCGGCAGCCTTCCCGACGAACCCGTTTCACAACCCGGGCCTGACGATAATGGCTTTGTCCGCGCGTGCCGGGGCATGCATCGGGGAAGCGCTGAAGCGCTAAAGGCATTGCCAACACTCAACCAGAAGTAGGTGTTTTCGTTGCTGGATTGTCAGCGTGGGGAAAACACTTTGGCCGCATCCAGGCTGATTATTGACAATCTCGCGAAGCGCGGCGAGCAGGTGTCAAAAATGTGGCGAAAACAAGCCACGGCAATCGAGCAGCTTATGGAGTGGGTTATGATTGTATCTGGAAGAGTGCACATAAAGTTTCTGACCGCCATGGGACTCGCGACACTGTCTGTCGCTGCGGTGCCCGGAAAAGCAAGCGCTGGTGGCATGGCGCAACCCATCGTCCAGGTGACGATGAACGACTACCTCGATGATCTCTGCACGCGAACGAATATGACGCAGTCCGAACTGCGGCGATTGCGGCGCGATCCGGCTTTCGGTGATATACTTGCCTACACGCTGGAGCATTGCCCGGAAATGGCGGCGCTTCTGGCTGATCAGGCCACAGCGACAATTCCGCAAACCGGGAACAGCAACGGTGGCAGCGGCGCGCTGACGACTGCGGGAGGCGGCGGGTCCGCCGGCGGCGGTGGCACGGGCAGTGGCACCGGAGGCAGCGGCACTGGCGGCGGCGGATCCGGCGACGGCGGCGCTGGCGGCGGCACCGGAGGCGGTGGCACTGGCGGCGGCGGCACCGGAGGCGGCGGCACTGGCGGCGGCGGCACCGGAGGCGGCGGCACTGGCGGCGGCGGCACCGGAGGCGGCGGTACTGGCGGCGGCGGCACCGGAGGCGGCGGCACTGGCGGCGGCGGCACCGGAGGCGGTGGCGGCGCCGGAGGCGACGGACCGGGCGGCGACAACGATGGCGACGGACCGGGCGACGGCGTCTCGGATGGTGATGGCACCGACGGCGATGGCGACGGTGACGGCAAAGAAAAGGGCAAGGGCAAAAAGGACGGCCCCGGAAAACGTGAGAACGGACCTGGCAAGCGTGAAAATGGCCCCGGCAAGCGTGAAGACGGCCCGGGGCGCAAGGATAAGGGCAAAGACGAAGTGGCCCAGCGTGAACGTGAACAGTCAGGCGAAACCGCTGGCGGCGCCGAGGGCGGTCGCTAAAGCCCCATCACTTTGAAGGCATAGACCCGCCGTCTCTGACGGCGGGTCTTGTAATTCTGCTCATTGATGAAGCGTCAGCGTCGTCGTCCGCCCCTCAGGCGCCGAACACGCCCCCGGCCAGAACCGCAACCCACCGGTCGGGGTTCTGTGGGTTCTGCATGCGGATGAAGCTGTAGCCGGTGTCGCGCCACGGCTTGATGCGGCTGTTCAGATTGTCGAGCACATAGTCGCCCGACGACGTGCGCAGAACAAGAACCGCATGTGAACCGCGCTTGCGGTCCAGGACGGTCGCAATCAGCAGGTCCTGCGGCCGTACACCGGCTGCGATCAGCTCTTTCTTCTTCAGAAGGGCGAAGTCCTCGCAATCGCCACCACGTGTGGTCGGCAGCGCCCAGACCTCTTCGACCCCGTATTGTTGACGGTCCGAGACGGGGCGGACACGGCGATTGACCGTGGCATTGATCTGACCCGCGAGGTTCAGCACGCTGCGGTCGGGCATCGTGCCGCCACCCTTCTTGCAGGCCCAGGCGTGTTGGTGGCAAAGACCGCTCGCGCCTTCCGGTGCGGCAATGGCCTTGCGCGCGACGATGTGGCTGGTGGATTTGGACGATGCGGCCTCGGACGTCAGTGGTGCGGCAAGGCCGAGCGCCGCGACGAGCGCCAGTTTGGCGAAACTGGCCATGGCCCTGCGCGGGCCGTCTGTAGCAGAATAGATCATTGGCAGCCTGATCTTTGATAGTCCCCGGTATCCATACCGCCATGGCCAAGTGGCGTTTCTGGGCCTGAAAAAGGGCGGCAATGGGACAATACCAAGACTGGGCGGCGGACCGCCGGTTGCACCGTCTGCGGCAGGTTTTGATGCCGGACACCGAGTTGCGATCGCGGGGAGGACATGGCCCCGCTCGTGCCGCCATGCTGGAAATTTAGCCAGTCATTTGTTTGATAAATGTATTGATTTCAGTGTTTTGGGGTGAAATCACCGTCTACTAAAGTTTTAGTTTGACAAACGCTAACATCTGGCCCGAATATTTGTCGGCCAGTTTCCGCTGGCCCAACAATCAAAGGGAGGAGACAGGATGCGGAAGTATCTTCTCTCCGCAGTGGCCGTGTCTGCGGTCATTGCGGGGGCAGGTCAGGCATTCGCTGATGCCGCGGCCGCGCAGAAATGGATCGACGAGGAGTTCCAGCCCTCGGTTCTGTCCAAGGAAGAACAAATGGCCGAGATGGAATGGTTCATCAAGGCTGCCGAGCCCTTCGCGGGCATGGAAATCAACGTGCTGTCGGAAGGCATCCCGACGCATTCTTACGAATCGGAAGTTCTGACCAAGGCTTTCGAGGAAATCACCGGCATCAAGGTAAACCACCAGATCCTCGGCGAGGGCGAGGTGGTGCAGGCCGTGCAGACGCAGATGCAGACGCAACGCAACCTCTATGACGGTTATGTCAATGACAGCGACCTCATCGGGACGCATTCGCGGCTGCAACTGGCCTATAACCTGACCGACCAGATGGCCGGCAGCTGGGCCGACGTGACGAATCCCGGCCTCGACCTTGACGACTTCATGGGCAGGCAGTTCACGACCGGTCCGGACGGCAAACTCTATCAGCTGCCCGACCAGCAATTCGCGAACCTTTACTGGTTCCGCAAGGACTGGTTCGACCGCGAGGATCTCAAGGCCGCGTTCAAGGAAAAGTACGGCTACGACCTGGGCGTGCCGGTCAACTGGTCGGCTTATGAAGATATCGCCGAGTTCTTCACCAACGACGTGAAGGAAGTCGACGGCACAACGATCTATGGCCACATGGACTACGGCAAACGCGCCCCGGATCTTGGCTGGCGCATGACAGATGCCTGGCTCTCGATGGCGGGCGCAGGCACGCAGGGTGAGCCGAATGGCGTGCCGATCGACGAATGGGGCATCCGGATGGAAGCGGGCACCTGCAACCCGGTCGGCGCCTCGGTGTCGCGCGGGGGCGAAGCCAACGGCCCGGCGGCGGTCTACGCGATCGCCAAGTGGGACGAGTGGCTGCGGAAATACGCGCCTCCGGGCGCGGCCTCCTATGACTTCTACCAGTCGCTTCCGGCACTGAGCCAGGGCAACGTCGCACAGCAGATCTTCTGGTACACGGCCTTCACCGCCGACATGGTGAAGCCGAAATCGGAAGGCAACAATACCGTGGACGATGACGGTAACCCGCTGTGGCGCATGGCACCCAGCCCGCATGGCCCCTACTGGCAGGAAGGCCAGAAGGTCGGTTACCAGGATGTGGGGTCGTGGACCTTCCTCAAGTCGACGCCGGAAGACCGTGCGAAGGCGGCTTGGCTCTATGCCCAGTTCGCCGTGTCGAAGACGGTCGACACCAAGAAAAGCCATGTCGGCCTGACCTTCATTCGCGACAGCACCGTGCGGCATGAAAGCTTCACCGAACGCGCGCCGAAGCTGGGCGGTCTGGTGGAATTCTACCGCTCTCCCGACCGCGTGCGCTGGTCGCCCACAGGCATCAACGTGCCCGACTATCCGAAGCTTGCCCAGATCTGGTGGCAGCAGATCGGTGACGTGAATTCCGGCGCCTTCACGCCGCAGGAAGCCATGGACCGTCTGGCCGAGGAGATGGACATCACGATGGCCCGGATGCAGGCCGCCGATGAATCCGCCGGTGTCTATGGCGGTTGCGGCCCACGATTGAACGATCCGGTGGATCCGTCCGAATGGCTCGGTAAGCCGGATGGCCCCAAGGCCAAGCTCGAAAACGAGAAGCCGCAAGGCGAGACCGTCAACTACGATGAGCTTGTCGCCCGCTGGGCGGAGAACTGAGGCCTTAACCAATACCCTGCCCGGACGCGTTACCGGGCAGGGCAAGGCCGGGGCGGACCGTCCCGGCCTTTCCCGCCAGTAATACCAGACGACATCTCGGGGAGGGGACATGGCGCTGGAACTCAAGGCCGTCATCAAGCGCGTTGGGCAGGTGACGCATATCAAGGAAACGTCACTCGTGCTGGAGCCGGGGCGGTTCAACGTCCTTCTGGGCGAGACGGGATCGGGCAAGACCTCTCTCATCAAACTGATGGCCGGGCTAGACCGGGCCGCATCGGGGCAGATCCTGATGGACGGTCAGGACGTTACGGGCATGTCACCGCAGAAACGTAATATCAGCCTTGTCCACCAGTTCTTCGTGAACTATCCCCACATGACGGTCTTCGACAATATCGCCTCCCCGCTCAGGGTTGCAGGCATCGCGAAATCCGAAATTCAGGGCCGGGTTGAGGCCGCGGCAGATGTGCTGCAACTCCGGCCCATGCTGCACCGCAGACCGCATGAACTGTCGGGCGGTCAGCAGCAGCGCACGGCACTCGCCCGCGCCATCGCCAAGGAATCGACCGCCGTCTTTCTGGACGAACCGCTTGCCAACCTTGACTACAAGCTGCGCGAGGAATTGCGCGACCAGCTGCCCGACCTTTTTGCCGGACGCGGCGCCGTCGTCGTCTATGCCACATCCGAACCGGCAGAGGCACTGATGCTGGGCGGCAGGACGGCGCTTATGCAGGACGGATATGTCACCCAGTTCGGGCCGACGGCCGAGATCTATCGCAGACCCAATACGCTGACCTCGGCCCGTGTCTTTTCCGACCCGCCGATCAACTCGGCGCCGGTGACGAAGAAGGGTGACAGGATGGAACTGGGCCACGGTGTCGGCTGGACGGTCGGCGGCACTGCGGCGGGCCTGCGCGATGGCGCCTATACGGTGGCAGTCCGCCCGAATTACGTGTCGCCAGTCCGCTCGCACGAGGCGCATGTCCCAATGACCGGGACGGTGCAGATCACCGAGTTGTCTGGGTCCGAGTCGACGGCCCATTTTCGAATGGGCGACGATACCTGGGTCTCGCTGGCCTCGGGCGTGCATCCCTACCGGGTCGGGGAGGATCACGAGTTTTTCATGGACCCTGCCCATTGCTTCTACTTCGCGCCCGACGGCGCCCTTGCCGCCTGAGGAGCGCCCATGGCCAAGATCACCCTCGACCGGCTCCGCCACTCTTACATGACCGACCCGAACGGTCCGCAGGATTACGCGCTCAAAGAGCTGAACCTCGACTGGCAGGATGGCGGCGCCTATGCGCTTCTGGGGCCATCCGGTTGCGGAAAATCCACCCTTCTCAATATCATATCCGGTCTTCTTCATCCTTCCGAGGGGCGCATTCTGTTCGATGGCAAGGAAGTCACCAGCCTGCCGCCCGACCAGCGTAACATCGCGCAGGTGTTCCAGTTCCCGGTGATCTACGACACGATGTCGGTCTACGACAATCTCGCCTTTCCCCTGCGCAACCGGGGCGTCGACGAGGGCCGCGTGAAAGCGCGCGTCGAGGAGATTGCCGCGATGCTTGACGTGACCGACATGCTGACGACCCGCGCCGCGCATCTGTCGCCCGACAACAAGCAGAAGATCTCCATGGGCCGCGGCCTTGTGCGTGACGACGTCAACGTCATCATGTTCGATGAGCCGCTGACGGTCATCGATCCACATCTGAAGTGGAAATTGCGCTCAAAACTCAAGGAATTGCATCAAAAGGTGAAAGTGACGATGATCTATGTCACCCATGACCAGACCGAGGCGCTGACCTTCGCCGACCAGGTCGTGGTGATGCAGGAGGGCGAGGTGGTCCAGATCGGCACGCCGGTCGATCTCTTCGAACGTCCCGCCCATACCTTTGTCGGTCATTTCATCGGCTCTCCGGGTATGAATGTCCTGCCCGCCGAAGTGAGGGATGGCGCTGCCTTCTTCCATGGGCAGCAGGTCGCGCTGGAAGGTATGGTCGCCGCTGGAGAAGGGCGGCACGAAATCGGCATCCGGCCCGAATATGTGACACTCGGGGCCAAAGGCATTCCGGCAACCGTACGCAAGGTCATGGATCTTGGCCGCCATGCGGTGGTGGAGGCGATGGCGGGGACCACCCGCGTCAGTGCCATTGTCGAAGGCGCGGTTCCGGGGCAGGGGGAGAGCGTACACCTGAGCTTCCGACCCGACCAGACCCGCCTGTACCGCGACGGCTGGATCGTGAGCGAGAAAGGGAGGGCCGCCTGATGCGCAAGGTCAATCAGAAGGCATGGTTCTTCGTCCTGCCGGTCCTGATCCTCGTCGCCTTCAATGCGCTGGTGCCGATGATGACCGTCGTCAATTATTCGGTGCAGGAAACCTTCGGCAACAATCAGTTCTTCTGGCATGGGCTGGGCTGGTTTCAGGATATCCTCAGGTCGGAACGCTTCCATGCGGCGCTGGGGCGGCAGTTCCTGTTCACCTTCCTCATCCTCGTGATCGAGGTGCCGCTCGGCGTGATCATCGCGCTTTCCATGCCGCGCAAGGGATTCTGGGTGCCGGTCTGCCTTGTCACCATGGCCTTGCCGATGCTGATCCCCTGGAACGTCGTGGGGGCGATGTGGAACATCTTCACGCTGCCCGATATCGGCCTTCTGGGCTATTTCATGAACCATACGCTGGGCATTGACTATAATATGACCCGCAGCCCACTTGCGGCATGGGTCACGATCATCACGATGGATGTCTGGCACTGGACGTCGCTCGTAGTGCTTCTCTGCTATGCGGGCCTCGTCTCTATCCCGGACGCGTACTACCAGGCGGCCAAGATCGACGGCGCGTCGAACTGGGCGGTTTTCCGTTACATCCAACTGCCGAAGATGAAACAGGTGCTGACCATCGCGGTGCTTCTGCGCTTCATGGACAGTTTCAACATCTATACCGAACCCTTCGTCCTGACAGGCGGGGGGCCGGGCAATTCCACCACGCTACTCTCGATCGACCTCGTGAAGATCGCTCTTGGCCAGTTCGACCTCGGCCCGGCCGCCGCGATGTCACTCATCTACTTCGCCATCACGCTCTTCGTCTCGTGGCTCTTCTACACGCTGATGACGCGGCACGACGTGAAATAGGGGATCACCATGCAAAAAAGATCAATCATTCCGATCCTCTACATCCTTTTCCTCATGCTGCCGATCTACTGGCTTGTGGCGATGAGCTTCAAGACCACGCAGGAAATCCTCGGCGGCTTCTCGCTCTTCCCGCAGCAATGGACGCTGGCGAGCTACCGGACGATCTTCACCGATCCGACCTGGTATTGGGGTTATATCAACTCGATCATCTATGTGACGATCAACACGGTGATCTCGGTGACTGTCGCGCTGCCGGCCGCCTATGCGTTTTCGCGCTACCGCTTTCTTGGCGACAAGCAGTTGTTCTTCTGGCTTCTGACCAACCGTATGGCCCCGGCGGCGGTCTTCGCACTGCCCTTCTTCCAGCTCTATTCTGCGATGGAGTTGTTCGATACCCATATCGCGGTGGCGCTTGCCCATTGCCTCTTCAACATTCCTCTTGCCGTCTGGATCCTCGAAGGGTTCATGGGCGGCGTACCAAAGGAACTGGACGAGACCGCCTTCGTCGACGGCTATTCCTTCCCGCGCTTCTTCACCCAGATTTTCCTGCCGACGATCAAGGCGGGCGTCGGTGTCGCGGCCTTCTTCTGCTTCATGTTCTCCTGGGTGGAACTCCTGCTCGCCAAGACCCTGACGGCGGTCTACGCCAAACCCATCGCTGCGACGATGACGCGCACGGCTTCATCGGCGGGCTACGAGCTTGGGCTTCTGGCGGCGGCGGGGACGCTGACGATCATCCCCGGCGCAATCGTCATATGGTTTGTCCGCAATTACATCGCCAAGGGCTTCGCCCTGGGGAGGGTATGATGAGGGCGCTGACGTTTCTGCTGGCCGCGTTTCCGGTCGCGGCCAATGCCCAGACGCAGGGCTGGGGCGACCTGGGCCAGCAAAAGGAGGAGGCGTTTTCCTGGACGGCCCCGCTTTGGCCCTCGTTCTGGATGGCATGGACACCCGCGACACTGCTGGTCTTCGTCGGCATCTTCACCGCCATGGGCATCCTCACGATACTGGAAATTCGCCGGCCGGGAGGGGACGAACGACAGGGGGTTCTCGGCCTGACCACGACGCGAGGCGACCGGCTCTTCATCACACTTCTGGGCACCTCCTACATCTTCATGGCCTGGCTCGGCCTGATCGGAATGCCGCTCTGGTGGCCTCTGGCCATCTCGATCGGATGGGGCGTGTTCTGCTTCTGGAAAGTCTGACGAGGGAAACATCAACCAGAGGTGGCTTTGTACCCGCCTCTGAACGGCGAATCCAACGCTTTGGTTTTGAGAAATGCGAAAAGCTTAGTAGAAAGGTTCCGAGGATCGAGCCGGATCAGGAAAACAAGAAATGAACGACAAGAAAACCAAATTTCTGACCGAGGTGGAGCTGGAATTCATGTCCCGGCTCTGGGACCTTGGCGAGGCGACCGTGCGGGACGTGCAGGAGGCACTCGCGCCCGCGCGGAAGCTTGCTTATACCTCGGCCGCCACGATCCTGCGCATCCTTGAGCAAAAGGGTTTCGTCACCAGTACGAAACTGGGCAAGACCTTTCTCTACACAGCAACGCTGAGCAAGGACGCCTATCAGTCGCGTTCGCTGAAGAACCTTTCCGAAAAACTCTTCGACAATGCGCCCGCGACCTTGGTCGCGCGTCTGGTCGACGATTACGACCTGTCGGAAGAGGCGCTCGACGAGATCCGGGCGCTGATTGACAAGAGGCTGAGGGATGACAAACGCTAGCCCGGTTCTGAACGCCTATATCGAAGTCAATGTGCTTCTGGTATTCACCTGCCTGATCTGGGCGGTCTTTGCCCGAATTCTCGACCTGGCCGGCCTCGGTCATGCGGTCACCGCGCGGCTGCGACTGTTGCGGGTTCTGTTCCTGGCCATCATCGTTAGCCCGCTTTTCGTGGCCGGGTTCGGACTTGCCCTGCAGGCGGGCGTTCTGGCACCCGGGGTTTCGGTCAACCTCGCCGACTTCATCCTCGCGCAGTACCTTCAGGGCCGCTTCGAGATGAACCCGGCCGAGCTGGAGCGTATTCTGGGCGTCCGGGGTGAGGTGTCGCGCCTTCTGGCCGGTCCGGTTGGGACCGGGCTTCTGGCATGCCTCGCCGCGGGCATCCTCGCCTTCGCCGCAAGGCTTGGTCTGAGCTATCTCAAGCTGCGACGCATGATCGCCGAGAGCTATGTCTGGCGCCGGATCGGGCGGGTGGAGCTTCGGCTCTCGGATACCGTAACGGTGCCCTTCTCCACCCGTGGGCTCAACGCCCGGATCGTGGTCCTGCCCTCGGCGATGCTGGCACGCGAGGCCGATCTGAAGATCGCGCTTGGCCATGAATTGCAGCATTTGCGGCAGGGTGATGTGGAATGGGAAATCGCGCTTGGCCTGATCCAGCCATTCCTGTTCTGGAATCCGGCATTCTATCTCTGGAAGCGTCAGGTGGAAGAACTGCGCGAGCTGTCCTGTGACCGTCAGGTTCTGGCCCGGCGCGGCTACAATGTCGCGGCCTATTGCGACTGCCTGCTGAGGGTTTGCCATGACGGG
>JAUIDM010000035.1 GCA_030428915.1 Alphaproteobacteria bacterium
CAGGCGGCCTGATCCGGCATCAGAGCGGCTTTCTCCACTTCGTGAAGCCGAACGTGATGTAATCGCGCGGATAGGCGTCCCTGACGGCGGTTTCCAACTCATCGTCGTAGATGGCCGCCAACGGCAGCGAGGCGACCGGGTCCAGCGATAGGGGCGGTCTGTCGACCCTGGCACCAACCGCGTGAGCGAGAAACTCAAGGTCACATTCCATCCGATCCTCGCGGCACAGAAGATCGGGCGCCGCGAATTGCCCGAAACCCTGGACAAGGGTCGCCTGACTTGCCCAGAGAATGTCGGGCCGCTGGCCCGCCTGACCGTTCAGGCTTGCCTTCACGAATTTTAGGAATGGCAGAAAGGCGTCGTGATACTCCGTGTCGGACAGTGTTGATATGGCGTCGTCGGGCGGTAGCGGGACCGCGTGATGCTGGCGCAGATTCTGACGAAAGTCGGTCAGCCCTTCGCGCGAAAGAACGGTGGCAAAAATGTCGTGCGCTCGGGTCAGGGGATGGCGCAGCACGGTGAAGCTGCGATGGCCACGCGATTTGCGCATCCAGGCCCTGAGCGTTTTCTGGGTGAAATCCTCGATCAGGCCGCCTTTGCCGATCTGCGCCATCCATGCGCGCAAAGGCCCATCGCCAACCGGCTGAAGTGGCATGTAGAGCAGAGGCGCACCGGCTGACGCGATGAATCGCGGGACACCGGGGCCGCGGCGAGGCTCGAAATTCGGGGTCCGGTACAGGTTCACCCAGTCGATGCGTTGAAGCGCTTCCTCCATATCCGGAAAATTTCGGACTTTGTCCTCCATCCCTTCGGGGTTCTGCCGAACGAGGGTATCGGCAATCGCATCGACCCGTGCGTCAAGGCCGAGATGCTTCAGCAGGCCGTTGATGACATCCGGCTGCAACGAATCTTCGTAGTCCAGATAGAAGGCAGTCTGGCCGCTGACCTGAAGCGTGTTCAGGATGCGCAACTGAAACTGCTGCCGCTCATGCAGGAACGCTTCGAATTCCGCGGGTTTGAAAGGCGGTTTCCAGTGGATCTTGTCCTTTACATCGGTCAGCTGCCAGCGCTTCGTATTGTAGGCGATCTTGAGGCTGATGTAGCAGTCGACCGGATTGCGGGTGAGCACGATCTTGGCGCAGCGCGGATCGTTCAGGATCGCGTCCACAACACGCGGTTCGTGATCAAAGAAGAACCGAAAGCCGTTGAAGCCGCCAGCGCGGCGGATCCGGTCCAGCAGCGCGGCTGGATCTGCCAGCCGATCCGCCATCGTCATGCCCAGCAGTTCCTTGTTTCGGGGCTTGCCGATATAGTCGGGGTTGAAGGCTTCGCCGTGGCAATGCAGGCCCTCTACCTGCTCCAGCGTCGCTTCCAACAGGTTGGACCCGGTGCGCATTTCGGCGAGGATCACGAAATAGTCGAACACACGCTCCACGGCGCCCCTTTCAGCGGACAATATAGGGCCGGCCGCGATCCTCGCTTGGCGGGCGCGGTTCGTTTCCGGCGGCAAAGTCGCCCATTAGCGTGGGTTTCATGCCCTGGTTCTTCAGGTTCTGCAGGAATTGCCCGAACCCGGTCAGATCGGCCATCTTCGGCGCCTCGGTCAACTGCCGGGTCGCGCGGGGGCGGATCTCGTCAATGATCGTTTGCAGTGGCTCCATGGGGTTTTCGATGAACTCCGCCATGGTCCAGATCCGGACCCGCGCCTTGACATACATCGTTCTGAGAATCTGCAGATGCTCCGTTTCGATCCTTTGCAGGCGTGCTGCCTCTTTCCGGATGTCGGCAAAGTCCATGTTAGAGCGCATCAGGCGCACAGCCCAGGTGCCGGATACAACTGAAATCTGTGCATTCGGATCGGTCGCGATGAACCAGTTGCAGTCCTGATTGTCGCGCGGGCTGAACTGAAAGCACTGCCGTTCGCCGCGCGTATTCCAGATCAGATTCGTCAGGAAGGATTTCGGATTGTAGTCCCGAAGTGCGGCGCTGTCCGACAAGGCGCCGTTATAGACTGTCTCGCCGCCCGAAAATTCTACCCGTTCGGGTCCGAATACATGGCCATGGACGCGTCCGCCGATGGCCTTTCCCAGCCAGATATCGAAATTGTCAAAAAGGTCTGAAAAACCGTGGAAAACCGAATAGGGTGCGCAGGTCTTGCCGTTTTCATGGTCGCGCACAGGGTAGCGGCTCTGCATGTAAAGACCCGCGCGCCCCCGGGTCCGCCGTTCCACCGCTTTGGCAAACAGCCGGTCAATCTTGCCAGGATTGGGTTCAGCCCGGACAGCCTGCTGCGAGGCGGGGGCCAGGAACGCCCGGTAGAGGCGATCAGCCTGCGGCCATATCTTGCGTGCAACGAAGCAATCGGACCGTCTGAGCAGTTGCAGGTGATCGTCGTAGAATGTGTGCGGTTTGCCCCGATCGTCGAATTTCGAAAGGGTCAGTGACCGGCTTTCGATCTGGGTCGAATAGCGGCGGGCGAGTGTCTGGAAATAGCTCTCGTCAGGGATCCAGACACGGCGGAAATAGCGGTCATAGCGGGGGCGGTTGGGGTCTTGCAAAATGGCCGACAGCGTCTGCCGGGTCAGGCACCACCACTGGCTGCCGAGATGGGGGATCAGACCGTCGGGAATCCGACGTCGGAACCCTACGCGTCTTTGCAGTTTGACGTAGGCATCGAAAAGCCGGCGTTGCTTGCGCCAGGAGAACGGAAAGCGCAGGGTGAAGCGTTCGGCGTCAAGCCCGCCGATGGTCCAGCCGACATCCGCGGTTGTCACGCTTTCGATGAAATCGGTACTTGGCCGTGCGTCAAGATAGTCGATGAGTTCCCTGACCGGCCTGAGCGGCAGGCAGGAGCCGGAGGAGAGGTAGACATGACGTACCTCCTTGTGGCGCTCCAGCAACTGCTCGGCGGCGGCCTGCGTCGCCGCGACTAGCGGGAAAGTGCCCCAATCGCAGGCAAAGCGTTGCGAGAAGCTGATGATCTGGATGTCGGCAAGCGCGGCCACCAGATCGTCGAAGCGGGCCTGTTCCACCCTGCGGTCGACATGGATGACGACCGGACAGCCGGCATCTGCCCAGCACCGGGCGACCTGTGCGGCCCGGTCCAGTGCCGTATGGCACAGCATGATGAACCCGACCGTCACGCCCAATTCCCCTTCGACATGAGCCCCAGAATTTCAAGCTGACGCCAGTTGACGTATCTCTCCGACCACTTGCACCAGAGATTGGCATCGCCCTTCAGGGTTTCGGCGTAGGCAAGATATTCCCTGCTGCCCGCGAAATGTTCGCGTCGTTGCAGCTCCTCCTCCACCTTCGCCTCGAAAGTCGACAGGAACTTCGCGTGCAGGAGGCAACCCGACGCCTTCTCGCCCCCCCATTCGTCATAGGTCAGGTTTAGCCCGCGTGGCAGCAGCATATGTGTGGAACTGGCAAAGCAACAGGACCAGTGCCATTTCACAAGCGGTATCTTGTTCAGCGAAGGCGCCAGCTCGGGCTTGTCCGTGAACATCGTGCGCGCGCGCGGTCCGCCCTGTATCCAGAGGTTCCGCATCGTCGGGTTCTTCGAAATCGTGTAGTTGCCACTGTCGAAGTGGTTCGCGATCTCGAACGGGTTCTGGCCTTCCCGGTATGGTTCCGCGCCGATCGGGCCCTTTGGATACATGTCGACGACCATGGCCGGGAAACTTCGCAGATCGTAGGTGTCGAGCCAGTCGGTCAGCGCCCGGATAGGGCGGGTGTCGCAGAAGGGGTAGATGAAGAATTCATCCACATCGAGCGCCAGAATCCAGTGCCCGCGCGCGTGACGGAATAGCAGCCAGTTGAGCCAGTCCGCTCCATACCGCGAGTCACGGTAACTTGCCGTGGTGACCCAAAGCGATACATCGTCCTGCTGGGCAAGATAGTCGCGCGACCCGTCATCCGACCCGTTATCCACCATCAGGAAATGCTGCACCCCGAGGTCACGGTAGTAGCGCAGGAAATAGGGAAGCCTTATGCGTTCATTGCGAAGAACTGCCGCGACAATGATGTCGTCCCGGCCGATCGAGGTCGTGCGGTTGGCGACGGGCGCGAGGTTCCGGCGGCTGCGAAATGCACGAAACCGCAGGCGCTTGCGGCGCAGCCGCAGCCGGTATCGCTCCCAGATGCCCAATCCGAACCTTTACGGCCTTTCATCCATCCTGGCAGTCCGCATGCTGCCTTTCTCGACTTAAGACGAGGTTGCCGGTAAGGCGGCGGTCCTGATGCCTGTCGTGCCCGTCATGTTCCTGCACCTCTTGCTTGCGGCAAGAATACATATGGGTTGGATTTCGGTAAACCGCAGAGTGACCGCGTTGGGTGCCGGGAACCCCAGAAATTCCAGATGGTTGCACGGCCGCCCCGGCCGGTTGGCGATCAGCCGTTGTAGTTACCCGACTGGTGCCACCGCCAGGCATCGGCGATCATCGTCGTCAGGTCCGACCGCGCGGGGCGCCAGCCAAGCTCGCGGATGGCGCGTTCGCTGCCGGAGACAAGGCTGACCGCATCGCCTGCGCGCCGTTCACCATAGATGATGGGAACCTCGCGATTGGTCACCTCCCGGGAATGCGCGATCACCTCGCGCACGGAGAAGCCGCGCCCCGTGCCCAGACAGAACGCGCGCGACCCCTGACCCGCCTCAAGCCATTTCAGGCCGGCAAGATGGGCATCCACGAGATCCATGACATGGACATAGTCGCGGATGCAGGTGCCGTCCCGGGTCGGATAGTCGGTGCCGAAGACAGTCAACGCCGGGCGCTTGCCGTCGATCGCATCGAGCATAAGGGGAATGAGATGCGTTTCAGGGCGATGGAATTCGCCCACCTCGCCATCCGGATCGGCGCCAGCGACGTTGAAATAGCGGAAAATGACCGAGTTCAGCGCGTGGCTCGCCCCGAAATCGCCCAGCATCTGTTCGATGGCGAGCTTCGACTTGCCATAGGCGTTCAGCGGCATTTGAACCGAACTTTCGTCCAGCACCACGCCATCCTGATCGCCATAAGTCGCGCAGGTCGATGAGAATACGAAGTTCCGGCACTCGGCGGCCAGTGCGGCTTCGATCAGGTTCAGCGCACCAAGAACATTGACGCGCCAGTAGGTCCCCGGATCGCGCATCGCGTCGCCGACCAGGCTGATCGCGGCGAAATGCATGACCGCTTCGGGCTTCCAGCGGGCAAAGACTTCATCCAGCCGCGCCCGGTCCGCAAGATCGCCTTCCTCGAACGGCCCGAACTTGACCGCGTCGCGCCATCCGGTCGCGAGATTGTCGAAAGTGACAGGCACATAGCCCGCGGCCCGCAGCATCTTGCAGGCGTGAGAGCCGATGTAACCGGCACCCCCCGTGACCAGAACGTGTCGGCTCATGCGCGCTTACTCGGCCGCCTTCCGGATCGCTGTCATGCTGATAAGAAACTGCTGGAATTCGTCGCGCAATTCTTCCCGGGCCAGCCCGAAGGCGACGGTCGCCTGAAGGAAGCCGGCCTTGGACCCGCAATCGAAGCGTTGGCCGCGGAACCGGAAGCCGTAGACGTTTGCGCCCTTGCTGATCTCCTCGGCAATCGCATCGGTCAACTGGATCTCGCCACCGGCGCCGGATTTCATTCGGTTGAGGTTCTGCATGACCTTTGGCGTCAGGATGTAGCGGCCAATGACGGCAAGGTTGGACGGCGCTTCATCGGCCTTGGGCTTTTCGACCATGCCCTTGACGGAAACCATCGACCCCATGTCTTCTTTCACGTCGAGGACACCATAGGCAGACGCCCGTTCCGCGGGCACTTCCATCGCGGCGACCATGTTGCCGCCAACCTCGGCATGCGCCTCTACCATCTGTTGCAGGCATGGCTTTTCGGCGGCGATCACGTCATCGGGCAGGATGACGGCAAAAGGCTCGTTGCCCAGAAGGCGGCGCGCGCACCAAACAGCGTGCCCAAGACCTAGCGCCTTATGCTGGCGGATATAGGCAATGGCGCCCGAATCCATATTGGTCGTACGAAGGGTCTCCAGCAAATCATCCTTGCCGGCTCTCTTCAGGTGCGTTTCCAACTCGCTGGCGTGATCGAAATAATCCTCGAGCGCGCCTTTGCCGCGGGATGTGACGAAGATGAATTCCTTGATGCCTGCGGCGCGCGCCTCGTCGATCGCATACTGGATGAGCGGTCGGTCGACGAGCGTCATGATTTCCTTCGGAATCGACTTGGTCGCCGGAAGAAACCGCGTCCCCAATCCGGCAACCGGGAAGATCGCCTTTGTCACCTTACGCTTCATCACTGATCCATCCTGTAGTTTCAGGCATGCAACCCTGCGGCTGACCCGCACGCCCCATCATTGGCCGCTCGCCCGCATCAATAGAACAAGCTTGTGGCTCTTTGACGACCCGGCGCGGCATATATGCATAATATCTCGCCACTTTGGCAACGGTAAGGCATTCCATTGGCGGATTGTAGTCAGGAAATTCTGCCGGGTCAGCGAATCCCCGCTTTTGCCAAGGACTGTGCCTAATGCATCCCCATCGCCGCCATCATCCGTTCGATTCGGGGAACGTCCTCAGGATTGTTCAGCTCCCAGAAATCCCGCCCGCGTGATTCCACCTCGACGCAAAGAACCTTGCGCCCCTGCTCCAGAAAGCGCAGTTGCTCCAGCCCTTCCAGCGTCTCCAGCGGACCGGACGGCCAGCCGGGATAGGCTGCAAGCGCCGCCGGTCGATAGGCATAGACACCGACGTGATGGAAGACGGGCGTGGCCTCCGCATCCTCATAGGGCCGATTGGTATAAGGGATGACCTCTTTCGAGAAATAGAGTGCGTGGCCGCCGGCGCCGAAAACGGATGTCGTCCCACCGACACGACCGGCGCGCCGGTCTTCCAGAAAGCCGTTCAGTGCCTTGCCGTCGCAGCGCAGCACCGGGGTCGCGATGTCGGCACCGTCATCGCCTCGCAGGCCGGCTATCAGCGCCTCGACAAACCAGTGCGGCGTCAGCGGCGCGTCGCCCTGAAGATTGACGACAATGTCATACCCGCCGCCAAGGACCTCATGGGCCTCGGCGCAGCGCTCGGTCCCGTTGCGGCAGGTGTCCGAGGTCATGACGACCTCAGCCCCGAACCCTTCTGCCTCGGCCTGGATGCGGTCATCGTCGGTCGCAACCACGACCCTGTCGATGCCCGCGACCTTGCAGGCGGCTTCCCAACTGCGCTGGATCAGCGTGCGCGACTGACCGTCTGCCCCTTTCAGCGCTACAAGAGGTTTCCCGGGGTAGCGGCTGGACGCATAGCGCGCGGGGATGACGATAAGAACGCTCATTCCTTCACCAGGAGAACCCCGGGGGCGTAGGCAATGAAGAAAGGATTTTCGAAACCCGGCTTGCCATAGGTAAAGGGCGTATGATCGTCGAACCGCACGGTTTCGCCGCCCGCGCCGCGCAGAACCGCGTCGCCCGCCGCCGTATCCCATTCCATTGTACGGCCAAGCCGCGGGTACAGGTCCGCTTCGCCGGTCGCCACAAGGCAGAACTTCAGGCTCGACCCCGCGCTGGTCATGTCGCGCACGGCGTAGCGCCCGATATAGTCGTCGGTCGCCTGATCACGGTGAGATTTGGAGGCGACGACCATCAGGCCGCGATTGTCAGGCACCGACACGGTGATCGGCGCCTGTTCGCCGGGCGTTTCCTTGTCGAAGGCGCCCTTTTCCTCGATCGAGCGGCCATCGGGAAGCGTGTAGAAGAGCCGCCCCTTCGCGGGCGCATAGACAACGCCGCGCAGCGGCACGCCATCCTCGACATAGGCGATATTGACCGTGAAATCGCCGCGGCGCTGGACGAATTCCTTGGTGCCGTCCAAGGGGTCGACAATCAGGAAGGTCGACACATCCTGAGAATGGCTCGCCGCCTGTTCTTCGGTGACCAAAGGCATGGATGGAAACGCCTCGGCGAGCCCTTCCGAAATCAGCGCGTCGGCTGCCTCGTCGGCCGCGGTCACGGGGCTGGCATCGGACTTGGAGCGCACCTCGAAATCGGGGGAGTTGTAGATCTCCATGATCCGGTCGCCCGCCTCCAGCGCAAGGCGTCGCATAACCGATATCAGCCGTTCGTAGTCCACTGGTCTTCTCCCCGGGCGGGTCTGTTGATCGCTTCAGCGGTTAACCTTATGATGGCGCGTCAAAGAAACGGCAAGATTTCCGTGCAAAAAACGTAGCGGGCCCGAAAAGGCCGACGGGAAACAGGCAGTATGTTCACGGTCGAGAAGCGGAAATCCGGTTTCAATTCGGCTCTCGCGATCATGGAGCTGATATACCACAACACCGTGCGTTCGGTCCGCCGGGGTCACCGTCACGCAGTGATCGGTTTGCTGAAGAGCATTCTTCAGACCGTTATCCTCGTCATCGTCTTCTATGTCATGTTCAGCGTGCTGGGGATGCGGGGCAACGCCATAAGGGGCGACTTTATCGTCTATCTCATGTCGGGCATCGTCATCTTCATGGTCAATGTCAGCGCGCTTGGGGCAGTTGTCGGCTCTGAAGGGCCGACATCGGCCATGATGCTGCACGCGCCCATGAACACCGCGATCGCGATCTGTTCCTCCGCGCTGGCATCGCTCTATACCCAGGTCCTGTCGGCGGCCGTGGTTCTCGGCGTCTATCACATCGGTTTCGAGCCTGTGCATATCGACGACCCGATCGGTGCCGTGGGCATGTTCCTGCTGGCCTGGCTGAACGGGGTGAGCGTGGGCATGGTTATCCTCGCCATCAAGCCGTGGTGGCCGGCCTTTGTCTCGATAGCACAGAGCATTTATACCCGGGCCAACATGATCGCGTCGGGAAAGATGTTCGTGGCCAACACACTGACCTACACCATGCTGAAGATGTTCGACTGGAACCCGCTGTTTCACATCATCGACCAGGCGCGCGGCTACGCGTTCATAAACTACTACCCGATGAAATCCTCGCTGACCTACCCGATCTACGTCACGCTTGCCTTGCTGATGATCGGTCTGATGGGCGAATTCTTTACCCGCCGGCATGTTTCGGCAAGTTGGAGTGCCGGACGATGATTCGTGTGCTGATGTTCCTTGTGGGCCTGGGAGGGTCTGCGGCAGTGGCCGACCAATGGCCTGCTTTGTATGACGTCTCTGGCGTGAAGGCCGACGATGTCCTCAATATCCGCGCGGCGCCCTCCACCGGAGCCGAGATTGTCGGCACGTTGCAGGCGGATGCCAAGGATATCGAGGTCGTCGCAGCGGACAGCGAGAACGGCTGGGGAATGGTGAATGCGGGCGAAGGCACAGGCTGGGTGTCGCTCGCCTATCTGACGCCCGGAGTCCAAGCCGGGACGGGGGCCTTTCCCGCCATCCGATCCTGCTACGGCACGGAGCCCTTTTGGTCGCTGTCGCTCGACGCGGACGGCGGTCTGGGCTTTACGACGCCCGATTCCGATCCACAGACAGGCACGACCCGGTCACACTGGACCTCGCTGAACCGCCCGGACCGCCACGGCTTCTCGGCGCGTCTTGGCGAAACCGAGGTCATCGGGCTTGTCAGCCAGTCCGCCTGCAACGATGGCATGTCGGACCGTGCATACGGCCTGACCCTCGACCTGCTTCTGGGTGGCAGCAACCCGGATCTGCGGCACCTGTCGGGCTGCTGTTCGCTCCTGCCGTAGAATGTTCAGTCGACCACGCGCAGCGTAAGATTGATCCGCCCGGGCTCGCGCAACAGCGTCGAGGTGCCGGGGGCAATCCGGTCGATGCCGTGATGCGCGAGGCGCGATGCACCGCCGAGGATCAGCACATCCCCCGAATGCAGCCAGACGCTTTCGGTCTTGCCGCCGCGCTCGGTCCCGCCGATTCGGAACCGCGCCTCATCGCCAAGGCTGATCGACAGGACGGGCCAGCGGAAATCCGCCTCGTCCCGGTCCTGGTGCAGACCCATGCGCGCCTGCGGCCCGTAGAAGTTCACCAGACAGCAATCGGGCAGGCGCTCTTCGGATACGAGCGCGCGCCAGATCGTCAGCACGCTTTCGGGAATCGGCGGCCAGTCGGCACCGTTCGGATGCCGCTCGACATAGCGGTAGCCGCGCCGATCCGAATACCAGCCGTAACGTCCCGCCGAGGTCATCCGGACCGACATCGGGCGACCCCAGCGCGTCACCGGCGAAAACAGCGGCGCAGCACGCACGATTTTACGGATATCAGCCACCAGATCGGACTGACCGGCCGCCGACAGATGCCCCGGATAAAGCGCTGCCCCCCGGATCGAAACCGGCGGCGGGACCCTCGCAAAGCCGATATCTGGCGTTGTTTGTGATTGCACCGATTTTCCCCGTTTTTCCATCGTTCGGAACGCTTGCAGCGCCCAAGACCCCTCCTTATATACCCCTCGAAGCTGGTTCGGGTGCCATACCCGGGCCGAAATCTTGGGATCGGGGCCAGGGGCCGCAATCGGACCTGACCCCATATCATCGCCGAAGGAAAGGTAGCACATATGGCTAAAGTCATCGGGATCGACCTCGGGACCACGAACTCCTGCGTCGCCATCATGGACGGGTCGCAGCCGCGCGTCATCGAGAACTCGGAAGGCGCACGCACCACCCCCTCTGTCGTCGGTTTCACCGACAGCGAACGCCTCGTCGGCCAGCCGGCCAAGCGCCAGGCGGTCACCAACCCCACCAACACCGTCTTTGCGGTCAAGCGCCTGATCGGCCGGCGCATGACCGACCCGGAAGTCGAGAAGGACAAGAAGCTTGTCCCCTATGCCATCGTCAACGGTGGCAATGGCGACGCTTGGGTCGAGGTGAAGGGCGAGAAGTATTCGCCGGCACAGATTAGCGCCGTGATCCTTCAGAAGATGAAGGAAACCGCCGAATCGTATCTGGGCGAGAAGGTCGAACAGGCCGTCATCACCGTTCCGGCCTATTTCAACGACGCCCAGCGTCAGGCCACAAAGGATGCGGGCAAGATCGCCGGGCTTGAGGTGCTGCGCATCATCAACGAACCGACGGCGGCAGCCCTTGCCTACGGTCTCGACAAGAAAGAAACCAAGACCATCGCGGTGTACGACCTTGGCGGCGGCACCTTCGACATCACCATTCTGGAAATCGACGACGGTCTCTTCGAAGTGAAGTCGACCAACGGCGACACGTTCCTCGGCGGTGAAGACTTCGATATGCGGATCGTGAACTACCTCGCCGAGGAGTTCAAAAAAGAGCATGGCGTCGACCTGACCGGCGACAAGATGGCGCTGCAGCGTCTGAAGGAAGCGGCCGAGAAGGCGAAGATCGAGCTCAGCTCCAGCCAGCAGACCGAGATCAACCAGCCGTTCATCTCGATGGACAAGAACACCGGCACGCCGCTGCACATGGTCATGAAGCTGACCCGGGCCAAGCTTGAATCGCTTGTCTCCGACCTCATCAAGAAGTCGATGAAGCCCTGCGCCGACGCGCTTAAGGATGCGGGACTGTCGAAAGGCGATATCGACGAGGTCGTTCTGGTCGGTGGTATGACCCGGATGCCGAAGGTGATCGAGGAAGTGACGAACTTTTTCGGCAAGGAGCCGCATAAGGGTGTGAACCCGGATGAGGTCGTCGCACTTGGTGCGGCCATTCAGGCGGGCGTCCTGCAGGGCGACGTGAAGGACGTGGTCCTTCTCGACGTCACGCCGCTGTCGCTGGGTATCGAGACGCTGGGCGGTGTCTTCACACGGCTGATCGATCGTAATACCACGATCCCGACGAAGAAGAGCCAGATCTTCTCCACCGCCGAGGACAACCAGAACGCCGTGACGCTCCGCGTCTTCCAGGGTGAGCGTGAGATGGCCGCAGACAACAAGCTGCTCGGCCAGTTCAACCTTGAGGAAATCCCGCCCGCGCCGCGCGGTTTGCCGCAGATCGAGGTCACGTTCGACATCGACGCGAACGGCATCGTCTCGGTCAAGGCCAAGGACAAGGGGACGGGCCGCGAACAGGCCATAACCATCCAGGCCTCGGGTGGTCTTTCGGACGAAGAGATCGAGAAGATGGTCAAGGATGCCGAGGCGAATGCCGAAGGTGACAAGGCCCGCAAGGAGCTGGTGGAGGCCAAGAACCAGGCCGAAAGCCTGATCCACTCGACCAAGAAGGCGCTGGAAGAGCATGGCGACAAGGTCGATGCCTCGACCGTCGAGGCGATCGAACTGGCCATCGGCGCGCTTGAAGAGACGCTCAAGTCCGAGGATGCCGGCAAGATCAAGGGCGGCATCCAGAACGTCACCGACGCGGCGATGAAGCTGGGCGAGGCGATCTACAAGGCGCAGCAGGCCGAGGGCGGCGAGACCGAGTCAGACGAGGACGGTCCGCGCGGTGTCGATGACGACATCGTCGACGCCGATTTCGAAGACCTCGGCGACGACAAGCGCAAGTAACGCGACCGGAACCATAGGACCGGCCTGACTTCGGTCGGGCCGGTCCGCGCGTTCCCCGAAAGGGCGAAGAATGGCGAAACGCGATTATTACGAGGTTCTGGGCGTCGCACGGGGCGCTTCCCCCGACGAGATCAAGAAGGCCTACCGGACGAAGGCCAAGGAACTGCACCCCGACCGCAACAAGGACAAGCCCGAAGCAGAGGCCCAGTTCAAGGAAGTGAACGAGGCCTATGACGTCCTGAAGGACGATACCCGTAAGGCGGCCTATGACCGCTTCGGCCATGCCGCCTTCGAGGGTGGCGGCCCGCGCGGTGGCGGCGGTCACGGTTATGGCCAGCAGGGCGATTTCGCCTCTGCCTTCTCGGATGTGTTCGAGGACCTCTTTGGCGATTTCATGGGCGGCCGTGGCGGCGGGGGCCGGCAGCGCGCGCAGCGCGGCTCGGACCTGCGCTACAACATGCGCGTGACGCTGGAAGAGGCCTATAAGGGTGCCCAGAAGTCGATCACCGTGCCGACCTCGGTCGCCTGCGGATCCTGCAACGGGACCGGGGCCGAGGGCGGGGCGGAACCGCAGACCTGCCCGACCTGTTCGGGCATGGGCAAGGTCCGTGCGCAGCAGGGTTTCTTCACGGTGGAGCGCACTTGCCCGACCTGCGGCGGCCTTGGCCAGACGATCAAGAATCCCTGCAAGACCTGCCACGGTGCGGGGCGGACCGAAAAGGAACGTCAGCTTTCGGTCAACATCCCGGCAGGTGTCGAGACCGGCACACGGATCCGGCTGGCCGGTGAGGGCGAGGCCGGGATGCGCGGCGGACCGTCGGGCGATCTCTACATCTTCATCGAGGTCCGCGAACACGCGTTGTTCCAGCGAGATGGCGTGAACCTTTACTGCCGCGTCCCGGTGTCGATGACGGCGGCGGCGCTTGGCGGCGATGTCGAAGTGCCGACGATCGACGGTGGACGTTCCAAGGTGAAGGTTCCGGCAGGCACCCAAACCGGCAAGCAGATGCGGCTGAGGGGCAAGGGCATGCCCGCGCTTCGCGGCGGTGGCACCGGCGACATGCTGATCGAGGTCGCAGTAGAAACGCCGGTGAACCTGACCGGGCGGCAAAAGGACCTGCTGCGCGAATTCGAGCAGCTGAGCAAGGACAACAACCCCGAAGGATCGTCCTTCTTCTCCAAGGTGAAGAATTTCTGGGACGGAATGAAGGGTTAAGAACCGGTCGTGATCGCTCCGGTGGAGCGATCACAGGCCTGAACGCCCGCAGCCCAGACGGCTGGCTGGAATGCACCGAGTAAAATGGGCAGAAATCTGCCTTGCTGTGCCCATTAACCCTTTCTTCACCATGCCGGGCGACCTTTGGGCCATGTGCCCGAGTCGCGCCTTTCACGAAGCTCCGATGCCGCTCTTTGCGGACGACGAAGCGCCTGAGATTGCGCTGCCGCAGGGTCGGGTGCCCTCCTATATCAAGGATCACAGGAAACGCCTGCGCGCCCGGTTCATGGCAGGCGGCGCGGCGGCAATGCCCGATTACGAGCTTCTGGAACTTGTCCTCTTCCGCGCCATTCCCCGGCAGGATGTGAAGCCGCTGGTCCGGCGGCTTCTTGACCGGTTCGGCGATTTCAACCGGGTCCTGTCCGCTCCGCCCGACCGATTGACCGAGGTAGATGGGGTGGGCGAGGCGATTGTGCAGGAATTCAAAATTGTCGAAGCCGCCGCTCACCGGCTCGCCCGGGCGAAGGTGATGAAGCGGGCGGTGCTGTCCTCATGGGATGCGCTCCTGGACTATTGCCGCACTTCGATGGCGCATCGCGAAACCGAGCAATTCCGCATCCTCTTCCTTGATCGCAAGAACGTGCTGATCGCCGACGAGGAACAGGCGAAGGGCACGGTCGACCATGTCCCGGTCTATCCGCGCGAAGTGGTCAAGCGGGCGCTGGAACTGAACGCGAGCGCCCTGATCCTTGTGCACAATCACCCCTCGGGCGATCCGACGCCGTCCCAGCAGGATATCACGGTGACCGGGCAGATCCGCGACGCTGCCGATGTCATGGGGATCGTCTTGCACGACCACCTGATCATCGGAAAGTCCCGCGACACCAGCTTCCGAGAGCAGGGTTTTCTCTAACAAGGCCAGCAAGGTAAGCTTTGACGGCATGTTTGGCGGTCCGGCGGACGCGGCACGCTGCCCCGTTGCCCCCCCCTCCTTTCTGTGGCAAGACATGGCTAGTCGCATACCAGACCGAAGAGTTCAGCAAATGGCCGATTTCGCTGCCCGTCGTACGATGATGGTGGATACCCAGGTCCGCCCCAACGACGTCACCAAGTTTCCCATCATCGATGCCATGCTGACTGTACCGCGCGAGGATTTCGTTCCCGCCCAGCAGCGCGAGGCCGCGTATGTCGGCGGCAACATCGAGATCGCCCGCGGGCGCGTGATGCTTGAACCCCGGACACTGGCGAAGATGCTCGACGCGCTTGATCTGCAGGCGGGCGAACTTGTTCTCGATATCGGCTGCGGCTACGGATATTCCTCCGCCGTCATCGCCCGCATGGCCGAGGCCGTGGTCGCGGTTGAAGAGGATGCCGGTCTTGCTGAACAGGCCGAACGCAGGCTCGCTGATGCGGGTGCGGACAATGTCGCGGTGATTGAAGGGGCGCTCGCGGCAGGCGCCGCAAAGCACGGCCCCTATGATGCGATCACCATTCAGGGTGCGGCCGAAACCGTGCCGGCGATGATTCTCGAACAGTTGAAAGAGGGTGGACGCATCGCCTGCCTGTTCATGGAAAACAGCCTTGGCGTGTGCCGTATCGGCCATAAGGCCGACGGGCGTGTAGCCTGGCGCTTTGCCTTCAACGCGTCGGCCCCGGTCTTGCCGGGCTTCGCGGCCGAACGCGAATTTACACTGTGACCTGCCGCACGGCGGTCAGACACCCCGGAGCCGACGGAAAGATGATGAAAACCAGACATGCTGCATCAAGGGTCCTGATCGTCGCGGGGGCCTTTGTCCTGGGCCTGACCATCAGCGCCCCGACACGGGCCGAGACGCTCGCGGATGCGCTGGTTTCGGCCTACAAGAACTCCAACCTCATCGAACAGAACCGCGCCGTGCTGCGCGCGGCCGACGAAGATGTCGCCAGTGCCGTCGCGCAGTTGCGGCCGGTGCTGGAATGGGTGGCCAATGTCAGCCTGACCGATGCACCGCTGCGTCAGGACCTGTCGACCTCGCTGGCCTTGCAGGGGCAGGTTCTGCTTGCCGATTTCGGCCGGTCGAAGATCGATATCGAGATTGCAGAGGAATCCGTTCTGGCAACCCGTCAGGCGCTTGTCGGGGTGGAGCAGGATGTGCTCTTCTCGGCTGTGTCGGCCTATTTCGGTGTGCGCAGCGCGCTGGAGAACGTCGCGATCAACGACAATTCCGTGCGTGTGCTTGGCGAGACCTTGCGCGCGACGCAGGACCAGTTCGACGTGGGCGAGGTGACACGGACCGATGTCGCGCAGGCCGAGGCGCGGCTGGCTGCCGCCCGGGCCTCTCTCGCCGCCGCGCAGGGCGATCTGTCCGCTGCGCGCGAAGCCTACAAGGCCGCGACGGGGCGGTACCCGGCCGCGCTCGCTGGGGCGCCCGCAGCGCCGGCTTTGCCCGCATCGCTTGATGCCGCGCGCGCGATCGCGCAACGGTCGCATCCCCAGATCCGGCAGGCCCAGCATCAGGCCGCCGCCGCCGATCTCGGCATCTCGCGCGCCGCCGCCGAACGCATGCCGACCCTGAATGGCACCGCCAGCCTCAGCATTCAGGAAAACGGGCCCAATACGTCCTCGCTCGGGCTTCAGATGCGCCAGACGATCTATTCCGGTGGCGCGCTGTCTGCCCTGCACCGCAAGGCCATCGCCAACCGGGATTCCGCACGCTCCGTGCTGCTGCAATCCAGTGTCATCGTCGGTCAGAACGTCGGCCGCACCTGGGCCGATATCGGCGTCGCACGCGCCCAGATCGCCGCGACCGAGCGCCAGATCACCGCTGCGACAATCGCCTATGAGGGCGTGCGGGAAGAGGCCAAACTCGGCGCGCGCACGACGCTCGATGTGCTCGACGCCGAACAGGCCCTGCTTGACGCGCGCGCTAGCCGCATCACCGCCGAGGCAAATCTGCAGGTCGCGATCTATGCGCTCATGTCCTCCATGGGCCTTCTGACTGCGGATTATCTGAACCTCGGGGTTCCGATCTACGACCCTGAGGCCTACTATAATGCAGTAAAGAATGCGCCGGCCACGTCGGTACAGGGCGAAAGCCTCGACCAGGTGCTAAAGGCGATTGGTAAGAACTGAACTTTCTCGAAGGTTGTCGGTTGGCCGTTGCAGGCCTAGACTGCCGGACACGCGAGGATGAGGGCCCGACATGTCTGACCGGTCGTCGAACATGGAAATCCAGGATGTGCTTACATCCATCCGCCGGCTTGTATCGGAGGACAAGAACCCGTCGGTCACGGGCGAGGGCAGTGATGACAAGTCGCCCGCCGCCGAAGTGTTGCCGGACAAGCTGGTCCTGACACCGGCGCATCGGGTGCAGGACGAGGATACCGCCACGGCCGGAAACGATCATGAACCGTCTGCCGACAGCGCCTCTCTTGAAGATACGATCGCCGAACTGGAAGCCGCGGTTGCAGTGAATGGCGGAGAGTTCGAGCCGGACGGAAGCGAGGTTGCGAAAGCCGACCCCGCCGATACCGACCCGGATCTGGAACGTGCGTTCGAAGACAGTTTCGGCGTGGATCTTGCTGCCGATGACGACCAGCAGAGCGACCTGTCGCGGCCGGTGACGTCTTCTCAAATGGATGAGGGCGTGGATGAGGGCGATGCGCCTGAAATCCATTCCGAGGCCGAAAGCGCCGGTACTTGGGACGCCGACGACGACCCGTCAGAGCCCGCGCCCGAGCCGGAGAATGCCGCCGTCGAGATGCCGTCGCCCGAGCAGGTCGACGCATTGATCGCCGCCGGAACAGCCGCTGCCGCAAACGCGGCCGCTGCCCGGAGGCTGAACCTGGCCGCAGGCGATCTGGTCCGTGATGCGCGTGCACCTTGGGGGCGCGAAGATGCGCCGGAACGCGGCGACGCCGAAGACGCCGCAGGGCAGGAGGACGACACGTCAGGGGAAATGGTCCCCTCGACGCTCGACCTTCAGGCCGAGGCCGATGCCCAGCTTCTGCGCGAGATCGTTGCGGATATCGTTCGGCAGGAACTGCAGGGCCCGCTCGGTGAACGCATCACCCGTAGCGTGCGCATGCTGGTCCGGCGCGAGATCAACCGTGCCTTGGCCAGTCGCGATTTCGAGTAGCCGCGTCACAGGAAATGTTGCCCCGAAACGACAAACGCGCCCCGCGGGGCGCGTTTCTTGCTATCTCAGGTGCCGGTGCCGTCAGGCGGCTTCGGCCTCCTCGGCGGCGTGGCGGCGCTCGCTTTCCTCGCGCGACAGCGCGACCGAGGTGCGCACACCCTTGCCCACGAATTCCATCAATCCTTTCACGACCCGCTCGTTCGGATCGATCCCGGCGCAGGACAGCACTTCGCGGCCATCGCGGGACCGCGCCCAACGGGCGATCTGCTCCGGCCCGTTGCCATATTTCTTGTCATCGGCAATCGCATCGTCCAGCGCTGCAAGCACGACCGCCGCGAAGAGTTTACGCGACCTCTGGCCTTGCTCGTAGTTGAATGCGGTGCCGTCCACGAAATCGCGCATATTCCAGTTTCCGTTCTTATTGCTCTTGCGTTTTCCGGCGTCCTGCTGTCTATGGCAAAACGCCGTCGATTCGGTATTCCCCTTTTCGAATAACTGCTATGCACGAAGTGCATAGCTTCGGCAAAGGGCACACTTTATCTAGTTGGCTTGCCACAAACCTGCCCGGCATATATAGGTGCCGCCCAATTCCTTTCAACCTTCCGATAAGGTTCGATCCGATGCCCAAGATCAATGGCAATGAAATCCGCCCCGGCAACGTGCTGGAGCATGACGGGGGCCTCTGGGCTGCCGTGAAAGTCAATCACGTCAAGCCCGGCAAGGGCGGCGCCTTCGCACAGGTGGAACTGAAGAACCTGCGTGATGGCCGCAAGCTGAACGAACGCTTCCGGTCGGAAGACAAGGTTGAGCGCGTGCGTCTCGACCAGAAGGACCAGCAGTTCCTTTACGAAAACGATGGAATGCTCGTCTTCATGGACAACGAGACCTTTGAGCAGATCGAACTGCCCGCCGACCTTCTCGGCGACCGCCGCCCCTTCCTGCAGGACGGCATGGTCGCGACGATCGAGTATTATGGCGAAGAGGCCTTGTCGATGCAGCTGCCGCAGAAGGTGGTCTGCAAGGTCGTGGAGACCGAGCCGGTGGTGAAAGGCCAGACGGCCGCGAACAGCTACAAGCCCGCGATCCTCGACAACGGCGTGCGCATCATGGTGCCGCCCTTCATCGCGCAGGACGAGGACATCGTCGTCCATACCGAATTCATGGAATACAGCGAACGCGCCTGACCCGCTTCGCATGACCGGACAGGGCCGCCTTTTCGTGCGGCCCTTCTTTCATTTCAGACGGAGTGTTGCGTCCCCTGCTTTCATTTCGCCTTCGGCACGGTCGAAACGCAGATAAGCGATGGCCAGGCCACCGGACTGGGTGAACACGCGCCCGGCGGGTTTACCGTCGGCGGTGATCTCGGTTCCCACCGGGGCTGAACCGTCCATTTCGACCGTGATAAAACCCTTTCGAAGCTCGGTCTTGTGCTTCATCCGCGCGGTTACTTCCTGCCCGACATAGCAGCCCTTGCGGAAATCGACGCCCTTAAGGCGCTCGAACCCGGCCTCGAGTATGTATGTGTCGTCGGGCATCAGCTCCACCCCCGTTTCGGGAATGCACTGCGCGACCCTGATCGCGTCCCAGTCGATCTTGGGCATCGACCCCACGTCATCGCTGTAGCGACGCCAGCCGAGCGACACATGACGCGGATCCTCAAAGGCGCCCTCCGGGGCAGAACCTAGACCTCGTGTCACCCTCAGGTCGGTTGGCCGGATCGCTACATCGGCCCGCAGCCGGTACATCATCAGGCGTCGCATGAGGCTGTCGGCAAGATCGGCATTAACGTCGACAAGGATACGGTCCTTGCCCGGCACGAGGAAGAAATCGGCAAGATACTTGCCCTGTGGAGAAAGGATCGCCGCATAGACAAGCCCGTCCTTCAGCCGCCCAACGTCATTGGTCACCAGCCCCTGCAGGAAGGCCATGTGGTCGCTGCCGGTGACTTCCAGCACGCGCCGGTCGTCAGCGGCCTCTCCGATTGCCTGCACCATTGCGCGGCCTCCTTTCAGGCCCGTGCCGCCGCCAAAGCTTCCGGCAGCGCGGCGGCAAAGAGTTCCAGATCCTCCGGTCGACCGCAGCTGACGCGGATACAGCGGTCATGCGGCGCGACAAAGGGCATACGCACGAAGATATGGCGCGCGATCAGCTCCGATAAGACCTTCCGGGCAAAATCACCGTCCAGTCCGCAATCCACAGTGACGAAGTTGGTGGCCGTGGGCAGGGCGGTCAGACCGTTTGCCCGTGCGATCCGGTCGATCGTGTCGCGCGAGGCCGCGACGGCAGCTTGCACGCTGCTTAGATGGTCCTGATCGGCCAGCGCTGCCAGCGCCCCGGCCTGGCTGACCCGGCACATCCCGAAATGATTGCGGATCTTGTTGAAGGCGGTGATGAGGCGAGCCTGCCCGATCGCGTAGCCGACCCGCGCGCCCGCCATGCCGTAGCCCTTGGAGAAGGTCCTCATCCGGATCACCCTCGGATCGGCGGGGTCGATGGCAGGGGCCGTTTCGTCGGGAGCAAGCTCGATATAGGCCTCGTCGAGGATGAGGAGCGTGCCGTCGGGGATTGAGTCGATCATCTTCGTGATGGTGTTGGCGTCATGCCATGACCCCATCGGATTGTCGGGATTGGCGAAGTAGATGAGTTTCGCCCGCAACTCGCGGGCGGTTTCGACCAGGGCCACGGGATCTTCCTGATCACCCTTGTAGGGCACCTTGTGGAGCGTGCCGCCAAATCCCGCGACGTGGAAATTGAAGGTCGGGTAGGCGCCGTCCGAGGTCACGACCGCGTCGCCCGGGCCGACGAGCATCCGGACGAGATAGCCGAGAAGTCCGTCAATTCCTTCCCCCACAACGATATTTTCC
>JAUIDM010000398.1 GCA_030428915.1 Alphaproteobacteria bacterium
CCGGCGCGCGCTACTATCTTGTCACGCGTCTTGGCGAGCGGGTCGTGGCCGATATTCGCAAGGCCGTCTTCGATCGGGTGATCGGGATGAGCCCTGCATTCTACGAAAAGATCATGACCGGCGAGGTGGTCAGCCGCATCACGACCGATACGACGCTGATCCTGTCGGTCATCGGTTCGTCCGTATCGGTCGCATTGCGCAACCTCCTGATCCTTCTTGGCGGTATCGTGCTCATGCTCTTTACCTCGGCCAAGCTGACCGGGCTTGTCCTTCTGATCGTGCCGCTGGTTCTTGTTCCGATCATCACGCAGGGCCGCCGTCTGCGCCGCCTGTCCCGCGAAAATCAGGACTGGATTGCGGCGTCTTCGGGGTCGGCATCGGAATCCCTGACGGCGGTCCAGACCGTGCAGGCCTTCACTCATGAAGGCGAAAGCCGCGCCGAGTTTGCCCGCGTGACCGAAGAGGCCTTCACCTCGGCCAAGGCCCGTATCCGTACCCGGGCTGCAATGACTGTCGCGGTGATCTTCCTGGTCTTTGCCGGTGTCGTCGGCGTCCTGTGGATCGGTGCCCGCGATGTGCGCGCTGGCGAGATGAGCCCGGGCGAACTGGTGCAGTTCGTCATCTATGCGATCATGGCGGCGGGGTCGGTCGCAGCCCTGTCGGAGATCTGGGGCGAGCTGCAGCGCGCGGCGGGCGCCACCGAGCGGCTGGTGGAGCTTCTGAACGTCACCGACAACGTAACCGAGCCTGCCGCGCCAGTGGCGTTGCCGCGCCCGGCGCGGGGGGAGATAGTCTTCGATGGCGTGACCTTCCACTATCCGACGCGCCCTGAACAATCGGCGCTGGAGAACATGGACCTTCATGTTCAGCCGGGTGAGACAGTGGCGCTGGTCGGCCCTTCGGGTGCGGGCAAGACCACCGTCATTCAGCTTCTGCTGAGGTTTTACGATCCGGATCGGGGGCGCATCACGCTCGATGGGGTGGCGCTCACCGACATGGCGCGGTCCGAGTTCCGCCGCGCGCTGGCGCTCGTCCCGCAGGACCCGGTGATCTTCGCCGCCACCGCGCGGGAAAACATCCGTTTCGGACGGCCCGACGCGACCGACGAGGAGGTCGAGGCCGCCGCACGCACCGCCGCCGCGCATGAATTCCTGGCCGCCCTGCCTGATGGTTACGACACCTATGTGGGCGAACGCGGCGTGATGCTGTCGGGCGGTCAAAAGCAGCGAATCGCGATTGCCCGCGCGATATTGCGTGATGCCGCCGTCCTTCTTCTGGACGAGGCGACCTCGGCGCTGGACGCCGAAAGCGAACGGGCCGTGCAGAAGGCGGTGGAGGCCGTATCGAAGGACCGTACGACACTCATCGTCGCCCACCGGCTGGCCACGGTGAAGAAGGCCGACAGGATCGTCGTTTTCGATCGCGGGCGCATCGTCGCCACCGGCACCCACGACGCGCTGGTGGCAGAGGGCGGTCTCTATGCCCGCCTGGCACGGCTTCAGTTCACCGAAGGTCTGGCCGCCGAGTGATGCAACGCCGCACATCGCTTCCCGTGGGCGACGATGTTAATCTGGTGCAATGCAATCCGGGGCGGAAGGCCTTCCAGCGGATTGTGTCAGGGTATGTGAATGAATGACCAAGACCTTGATTCGCTCGTCGAAGCGATCGGGCGAAAGGACCGAAGCGCGTTCGGACGTTTCTATAAAGCCATGGAACGTCCGCTGTTCCGGTTCGTTCAGGTAAAATTGAACGATCCTTTCCGTTCCGCCGACATAGTTCATGAAGTCTTTCTGGAAGTCTGGCGCAGCGCCGGCGCGTTCCAAGGCAGGTCGAGTGTCCGGACGTGGGTCTTTGCGATCGCGTATCGGAAGGTTGTAGATGTTTTCAGACGGGAAGGACGCCTAAGCTACGAGGAAAGCCTGCCCGAGCAGGTCGACGAAAGCCCGGACGCAGCCGAAGCACTCATCGCGGCCCAGAACGCAGATGCGGTGCGGAAGTGTCTTGACGGGTTGAGGCCGGAACACCGGCTGGCCATCGAACTCACGTTCTTTGAGGACATGGGTTACCGCGATGTCGCGTCGGTCACGGGCGTACCGGAAGGAACGGTGAAAAGCCGGGTCTTCCATGCCAAGCAGTTGCTTATGCGGTGCCTCTCAGCCCGGCTGAAGATGGGGAAGAGTAATGACGGATCGGATTGATCAGGAACGAAAGGGCGCGGAGCTGCTGCCGTTCTATGTAAATGGAACCCTGTCGCCGGAGGAGCGGGCCGAAGTCGAGGCGCTTTTGGCCGAGGATGACGGTCTTCGCAGGCAGCTCGACTTCCTGACGCAGATCCGGGCGGTGATGAAAGCGGAAGAACTATCGTATTCGCCGGGTGAACTGGGTCTTGCGCGGCTGATGGGCGCGATCGCACCCGCCCGGAACTGGATGCTTCCGGTTGCGGCCGCGGTCGGCGTCGTGGGCATCGCGCTTGCCGCCGTTCTGTATCACAGAACGACAGAGTCCATGCCGGCCTACGAACAGGCCGGCGGCGCAGCAGCGGGGCCGCTGATCACGGTGGCATTCCGGCCAGCCGCGCAACAGGGCGAGATTTCCGATTTCCTGCTGGCCAACGACGTCATGATCGTCGATGGCCCCTCGGCGATTGGACTGTATCGTATTCTTGTGCCCGAGGCGCAATCGAAGGATGATATCCTCGCGCGGTTCCGGGCAGCGTCGTCACTTGTCGAAAGTGCGGAAATCGCAGAATGAAATGGCCAGCATTGTTGGCATTCGTTTTCGCAGTGGTCTGGCTGCCCTTCTGCGCTTTGGCCGAGGGACATGACTCCGAAGGCGGAGATACAGAGCCCGTCACAGAGCCGGAGCCTTCAACGCCGCCAAAGCCGAGTAAACCCGCAAAGCCCGAGGAAAAACCGCGGCCGGTGCGGGTCAGAACCGACGGCGGCGGGGCAGACCGCCGGGTCAATCGGCCCGAATTCCTGATCCTTGGCAGTTCTCAGGACGTGGCGCGGGCGGTCAGCGAAATTCAGGATATCAACGGAACCCTTCTACGGTCCGACACATTGGCCGGGTTGGGGCTTGGGCTGAGTGTCGTCGATCTTGGCCCGCTTATGACACCGCCGATCCTGCGCGCGCGGCTGGCCCGAAGAGGGATCGATGTCGCCCTGGACCGTAATGCAACCTACCTGCCGGCCGGTCAGGGACGCAACTATTTGCGCGATCTGATCGGCTTGCCCACCGAGTCGGATTGTCGGCTGAAGCGACCGGTTCGGGTCGGGATGGTCGACGGGCCGGTCGACAGGTCGATAGCGGATGCGGCAGGGGTCACGGTCACAGCGCATTCCGTTCTAAACCCGGATCGGGATCCGGCCGACAACGGGCATGCGACCGCCCTTGCCCTTCTGATTGCAGCGGAAGGTGTGGCCGGATCGCCGGCGGGCATCGCCCCGGGCGCCCATATCTTTGCAGCGGCGGCGTTGTCGC
>JAUIDM010000399.1 GCA_030428915.1 Alphaproteobacteria bacterium
ATGCGATGGGGTCCGGTTCTGGTTGCAGCTTGCGGGTGCTGCCAGAGGAGACTTACGTCGTGGTTCTGGCGTTGTCGGAAGGCGTACACCGCCGCTATCGCGGCGATCCCTTCCGTCGAATTGACGTCGAAGTCACGCATGAACGTCCCGTGGCTTTGTATCTTTCCATTGAGGGCGGCCCGGTGTCCTGGCACGTGACCGGTCAGAACGTTGCTGCGGTCTTGATGAACATAGGACCGAAATACGGAATGCATGAGGTGGTTCTGAATGGCGAACCATACGAATATACCGCGTTGCGCAACGACAAGGAGGGGTGCCCACGATCTGCGCCCCATTTTCCAAATCGGCTTGGCCCAGCAATCGTCCATCTTGACCGCGTCATGCTGGCCCTGACCGGCCATGCGATCGACAGGTTGATCACTTACGAGGACGAAGGTTCCGGTGCCGACAGCACGGGTGCTCCTGGTCTGAGGTTCGTTATCCCGTGACATCCCAGCATCGACTTACTGGTAAAGATGCATGAATGTGACCGCGTCTTCGATCCAAGCGCATGCGCGGCAAATTGTACTCTCGTCATCGTCGCGTTTGATCTTTATCAAGGAAGGACGCTAACGGGGGCCCTAGGTCTCGTGTGACAGACGAAGAGCCGGGGAGACGGACATGGACTATAACGCTCAGCTCGACGCAGCGCTGAAACGGCTGCATGACGAAGGCCGCTACCGTACCTTCATCGATATCGAGCGGCAGAAGGGCCAGTTCCCCAAGGCGGTCTGGAACAAGCCCGACGGCACGCAGAAGGACATCACCGTCTGGTGCGGCAACGACTACCTCGGCATGGGCCAGCATCCGGTGGTGCTGGAAGCGATGCACGAGGCGCTGGACGCCACGGGCGCCGGGTCGGGTGGCACGCGCAACATCTCGGGCACGACGATCTATCACAAGCGTCTGGAGGCTGAGATTGCCGACCTGCACCGCAAGGAAGCGGCGCTTCTGTTCACATCGGCCTATATCGCCAATGACGCAACGCTTTCGACCCTACCCAAGCTCTTTCCCGGACTGATCATCTATTCCGACGAACTGAACCACGCCTCGATGATCGAGGGCATCCGCCGCAATGGCGGCTTGAAGCGCATCTTCAGGCATAACGACCTTGCCGATCTGCGCGCGAAACTGGAGGCCGACGATCCGGTCGCCCCGAAGCTCATCGCCTTCGAGTCGGTCTACTCGATGGATGGCGATATCTGCCCGATGGAGGCGATCTGCGATCTGGCGCAGGAATTCAATGCCTTGACCTATCTGGACGAGGTCCATGCGGTCGGCATGTACGGGCCGCGTGGGGCAGGGGTGGCCGAGAAGCTGGGCCTGATGGGTCGCATCGACATCATCAACGCCACCTTGGCCAAGGCTTACGGCGTCATGGGCGGCTACATCGCCTCGACCGCACAGATGTGTGACGCGATCCGCTCCTACGCGCCGGGTTTCATCTTTACCACATCGCTGCCGCCGGCGGTGGCGGCAGGCGCCGCCGCCTCGGTCCGGCACCTGAAGACCACCCCGGAACTGCGCGAGAAGCAGCAAGAGCATGCTCGGATCCTGAAGATGCGTCTTCGCGCGCTCGGCCTGCCGATCATCGATCACGGCACCCATATCGTGCCCGTTCATGTCGGTGATCCGGTTCACTGCAAGAAGATCTCGGACATGCTTCTGGAGCACTACGGGATTTACGTTCAGCCGATCAATTTCCCGACCGTGCCGCGCGGTACGGAACGGCTACGCTTCACCCCGTCGCCGGTCCATTCGTTGCAGGATATCGATCATCTGGTGCGGGCGATGGACAAGCTGTGGTCGCATTGTGCGCTGAATCGCGCTGACCTTACGGCGTGAAGTTATCCACAGTCGTAATCTCGCTTGCCGTATGGTATTAATTGCTCAATAGGACAGCCATGGTACGACGAATCGTCGACCATGCGGGGATACTGGTAACGGGGCAGTGGGCATGATCGGGCGGAGGACTCCTCCTTCGATGCAGGATACGGACAAACCGAAAGGGTTTGACGACTATGAACTGCGCCTTGGCGACATCATGCGCGGTGAGCGCGCGACGCTGGCGAAATCCCTTCTCGATGTGCAGCGCGAACTGAAGATCAAGGCGAGCTATATTGCCGCGATCGAAAATGCCGATATCTCCGCGTTCGAAACGCCGGGATTCGTCGCGGGCTACGTCCGGTCCTATGCGCGCTATCTTGGCATGGACGCCGACTGGGCCTTCAAGCGGTTCTGCGACGAGGCCGATTTTACCGTCGCGCACGGCATGTCTGCGGCGGCGTCCGGGCCACGTAAATCACCGGTGCGGCCGGTAAAGTACAGCGACCCGCTCGCCAATCCGAATGCAACGTTCGTCCCGCAGGGCAAGGCGTTCATGTCCGGGGTAGAGCCGGGCGCGATCGGCTCCATCCTCGTCCTCGTCGCGCTGATTGGCGGGATCGGGTATGGCGGCTGGACGGTCCTGCAGGAAGTGCAGAAGGTCAATCTTGCCCCGGTCGACCAGGCGCCCGGCGTGATTGCCGAACTCGACCCGCTGGCCGGTGCCGGCGGCGCGGTGACGGAACAGCAGCAGCCGACCGACGTCGCGCTGGCGGTTCTGCCGGGCGGCGATACGCTGCCACCTGCGCCAGATGCGTTCGACAGGCTCTATCGCCCCGAAGCGCTTGATGTTCCGGTGCTCGTGGCAAGGGACGGCCCCATCGCGGCCATCGATCCGCGCACGGTCGGGATGCTTGTGGCGCAATCCGCGTCCGAGACGCCTGAGGTTCCGGCGCCCGAGACGCCCGCATTCGGCGAGACCCCGGTTCAGGTCGTCGCTGCCGACGTGCCGCCGGTCGAATTGCTGGCGGTTCGTCCCGCCTGGGTGCGGGTGCAGACCGCCGATGGCACGATCATCCTGGAAAAGATCCTCGATGCGGGCGAGCGGTTCACGATACCGAATACCGAGGAGCCGCCGATGCTGCGCGTGGGCGAATCCGGGGCGCTCTACTTCGCCGTCAATGGCGAAACGTATGGCCCCGCCGGTGAACGCGGTGTCGTGACGAAAAATGTCGAGCTCTCGGTCGAAGCGCTGAAGACGGCTTATCTGGTCGCCGATGTCACCCAGGACGCCGACCTCGCGCAGTTCGCAACGGTCGCCGATGCCACTGCCGTAACCGCGGCGGAAGCAGCCACCGAGTGATCCGGCAATTGTCCAATCCGCGCCGGCGCCCTATCTAAGGCCCGAGCGAAGCGAGACACCGAGGCCCCCGATGACGCATAATCCGATCCGTCCGTGGCGGAACATCGACCGGCGCAAGTCGCGTCGGATCATGGTCGGCAACGTGCCGGTGGGCGGTGACGCGCCGATCACGGTCCAGACGATGACGAACACGATCACCTCTGACGTGAAGGCGACCGTGGAACAGGTGCAACGCGCGGCAGG
>JAUIDM010000400.1 GCA_030428915.1 Alphaproteobacteria bacterium
GGGTTGCTGATCACCGCTTTTTGCTCTTCTGCGACGATCTGAGCTTCAGCCATGATGACCAGCATTACAAATCTCTGAAAGCGGTGCTGGATGGCGGTGTCGAGGGGCGTCCGGACAATGTCGTGTTCTATGCCACGTCGAACCGCCGCCACCTGATGCCGCGCGACATGATCGAAAACGAGCGGTCATCTGGGATCAATCCGTCCGAGGCAGTCGAAGAGAAGGTCTCTTTGTCGGACCGATTTGGTCTGTGGCTGGGATTCCATCCGTGCAATCAGGACGACTATTTGGCGATGATCCGGGGCTATTGTGATGCCTACGGGGTCGAAATCGACGATGCGACGTTGCGCGCCGAAGCGATTGAATGGCAAGCCACACGCGGTGCGCGGTCCGGCCGGGTGGCGTGGCAATACTTCACCGATCTGGCGGGACGTCGCGGCGTCGCGATCTAGGGTCTTTGTACTGTCTCATTGCCAGTTTCCAAAGACCTCAGAATTTAATGGATGGGCCCCAGAATCTTCGTACGAAGATTCTGGAACGGTGTAGTTAAAAAATCGTTAAGCAGATTTCCGGCAATACAGGTTCGGTGCAATGTCGCAAAACGGCGCTTGTAGTTTGAATAAGGAGCCTCCGTGCCCGTTAAAGGCACGGCAGTGCTCTTAATTTCTTATGCGCGGCGGCGGCGGCCTCCGGTGCGACCATCACGGCCGCGGCCTTCGTGTCCGGCTTTCGGCGGCTGGCGGTTGAACGCAATCCATGCTCCGCCGCCTTCGTCATTGTTGGTAAGGAAGTTGGCCGCGCGGATGGCTTCCATTTCCTTGCCCGGACGCGGTTTTGTCGAACCGAGGCCGAAAAGGATGCAGAAGGTTTCGTCGTCTATGTCCTCGGGCAGAACAATTCCGGCTGCGGCCACCTCGGCGCGCTTTTCCGCGATCTTGGTGGGGCCGACGGGCAGGGCGACCGGGTTCATGATGGCGGATGTCATGCCGGCGCCCATGGCCATCGGCAGGAAGGCGTTGTTGATGCCGTGACGGTTGGGCAGGCCAAAACTGATGTTCGATGCACCGCAGGTGGTGTTTACACCCAGTTCCTCGCGCAGGCGACGGACCAGTGTAAACACCTGAAGACCGGCGGTCCCCATGGCACCGATTGGCATGACCAGCGGATCGACCACGATGTCATGCGCCGGGATGCCGAAATCGGCAGCGCGTTCGACGATTTTTTTGGCCACGGCAAAACGCACATCGGGGTCTTCCGAGATGCCGGTGTCATCGTTGGAAATAGCCACAACCGGCACGTTGTATTTCTTGACCAGCGGCAGCACCAGTTCCAGACGTTCTTCCTCGCCCGTGACCGAGTTCAAGAGCGGGCGACCTTCGGCGGCGGCAAGGCCGTTTTCCAGCGCGCCGGGTACAGACGAGTCGATGCAGAGCGGGCAATCTGTGACGGCCTGGACGCGCTCGACCAGTTCCTTCATCAATGTCGGCTCGACAAAGTTATTGTCGGCGTAGCGCGGGTCTTCGGCCATCTTGTTCGAGAACACGGCGCCCGAGTTGATGTCGAGGATGTTGGCGCCCGCGGCGACCTGCGCCAGCGCATCGGCCTCGACCCGGCTGAAATCGCCGCGTTCGAGTTCCTCGTTCAGGATCTTGCGGCCAGTCGGGTTGATCCGCTCACCGATCACGCAGAACGGCTGATCGAACCCGATGATGGCGGTTTTGGTCTTGGACTCGACAATCGTGCGGGTCATGCGGCTACTCCTTCAATGCGGGCCAGAATGTCCGGCAGCGCGGGGTCTGTGAAATCCTCAATGGTCATCTTTGCGCCAACGGCGCGGAGTTCGGCGTCGCTCAGCGCCGAGCGGACACCGATGCTATAGGCACCGGAGGCTGCGGCGGCACGCATGCCGGAAGGGCTGTCTTCAAACGCGATGCAGGTCTCGGGCGACTCTCCAAGCAACTGCATCGCGGTCAGATAGGGCAGCGGATGGGGCTTGCCATGCGCGCACTCCTCGCCGATCACGATCACCTCGAACCGGTCGCGCAAGCCGATGGCACCCAGCATCGCTTCGGCATTAAGGCGCATGGCGTTGGTCACCACGGCCAGTTGCCAGCCCTGCGCCTGCGCGTGATCCAGAAACGTCGTCAGACCCGGTGCTTCGGGGTAAGGCGAGGGCAGACGGTCGCGGAACTGTGCCTCTTTCCACTCGCTCAAACCCTGCGGATCCGGTTCGTCCGGCAGATGTTCTGCAAACACATCGACATTCAGACGGCCATGCACCTGCTCGATATAAAAGCCGTGCGGGGTTGGAAGCCCCCGCGAGGCCCACAGCTCGGTGAAGACGGCTTCGTGAATAGGGTCCGAATTCAGCATGGTGCCGTCGAGATCAAAAAGCAAGGCTGGCATCAGGTCAAATCAGTTCGCGGCGGCAGGAGCGGTGCCGGCACCCCCGTTTTCGATGGCCCAGGTGGCGTTGGTCTTGATCCCGCCCAGCGGGAAGAAATGCACCTGTTCGATGTTGAACTCGGGGTTTTTGGCTTTGTGTGCGGCCAGTTTGGTCAGAACCTCTGTCGGCTCGTAGGGCAGCAGAAGCTTGGACACGTCCATGGCGCGTTTCTGCAGAACCTTGAGTGACGGGCCAACACCGCAGGCGATGGCGAACTTGATCAGGGTCTGCAGCTTGGCCGGGCCAGCGATGCCGATATGGACGGGCAGTTTGATGCCAGCGGCAGACAGGTCGTCGACCCATTTGATGATCGGGTCGGCGTCAAAGGCGAACTGGGTGGCCAGCGCCATCTTGGCATTGGTGCGTTCCGAGAACGCCTGCTTCCAGCGCAGCGCGTCTTCGACGTTCTTCATGCCGCCATTGGGGTCAATGTCCTTGTTGCCTTCGGGGTGACCGGCGACATGCAGACGCTTGAAGCCCGCCTTGTCGAACAGACCGGTTTCCATGAGTTGCATAGAGCTGTGGAAATCGCCGTGCGGCTGGTTCACGCCACCCGCGAGCAGCAGCGCCTGATCGACACCGGCTTCGCCCTGGTAACGGGCAATCCAATCGGTCAGTGTCGCTTCATCCTTGATGATGCGGGCCGGGAAATGCGGCATGACCGGATAGCCATCGGCGGCCACGCGCTTGGCGGTGGCCACCATGTCTTCGATTGGTGTGCCTTCGATATGGGCAATGTAGACGCGGGTGCCGGGGGCCAGCAATTCGCGGAAATCCTCGACCTTCTCGGCGGTGCGCGGCATGACCTCGATGGAATAGCCCTTCAGGAAGGCTTCCATTTCGGGCGTGGTGCCGTTTTCGACGGTTTCGCGCTTGCGGAAATTCAACAATGCCATGATGGCCTCCCTCAGGGTCATGGGGGCTTACGCCCAGCCTTCGTTATCAATCAACGCCTTGAGGCGTTCCTTGTCATATTCCGCATCAATGCGGGCCG
>JAUIDM010000401.1 GCA_030428915.1 Alphaproteobacteria bacterium
AACTCACATCGCTTGCTGACGGGACGGTCAAACACCGCTGGAAACCCGATGCGGAGGCGCTTCTTGCCGGCGCGCCGCGCGAATCAAAGATCGCTGAATACACCAACTGGACCAACGAACATTATCGCGTGATCCATCCCTATCTTACAAAAAACGGCGAACTGATCATCAAGGATCACCAATCCTACCTGTTCGCCATCGGCTCCTGTTCGGAAAAACTCTGGGGCCGGACGGATGAACTTCTGCACCACTCGACGGAAAGCGACGGTGAGGGCGGCTTCTGGATTCCGGGCTATTACGAACCCTCGGAAATCCGGCGCGTCGGTCCCGATTTCATCGACGACGCGCTGGTGCATGTCGGCCCTGACGGATCGGTCATCGACAAGCAGTCGGCGACACGCATCTTCCTGCGTCATCGGATGGAGTATCTGGTGTTCACCGCAGGCGATTATCAAAAGGACCCGCTGCATCTAAACGACATACAGCCGGTCCTGAAGGACGGCCCCTATTGGAAGAAGGGCGATCTTTTCCTGAGCTTCCGGCACCAGTCCCTGGTCATGCTCTATCGTCCGTCAACAGATGAGATCGTCTGGATGCGGCAGGGTCCGTGGCTGGCCCAGCACGATGTCGATATCCTCGACGACCATCGCATCGCCGTTTTCAACAACAAGGCCTATGACCGGGGGACGGGTGCGCGCGTGCACAACACGAACCAGATCACGGTCTATGACTTTGCGACGGGTGAAATCAGCGTGCCTTGGGCCCGGGCCATGGAACAGCCCCTGGTCCGGACCCTTTTCGAGGGCCTCTTCAGTGTCTTGCCCGGCGACCTGGTGATGGCCGAGGAGGAAAACTCCGGCCGGCTGTTGATCCTTTCGCGGGACGGGGGCACCATCGGCGAGTTCATCAACAAGGCCTCGGATGGCTTGGCCTACCGTTTGGGTTGGAGCAGATATATGACCCAGGCCGATGGCGATGCCGCGCTGGCGCAGCTATCGGGGGATTGCCCGGGCTGAAGCGGCCCGGTCAGGACCGGCGAACAGGGACAGGACGCATATGCAAAAACTGCTTTTCGCGAAACTGGAGGTATGGCTTGTGCTTTTCCTCCTCCTGATAGGACTGCTCGGAACTGTGGGCTTCGGCGCGCTGGTACTGGAAGGGCAGAAGGATAGCGGCCGTTTCGCAGGCCCCGGCAAGGCCGCCCTGGCCGTCGCAGAAATCCCCCGTACGGTGCAAAGCATCATCACGACCGGCCCACCGAGCGAAGCCGGCCGCTATGACCGCTTCGGCGACAAGAGCGGTTGGGTCTTTACCGAGGGGCCTGAAGCAGCGGGGTTCGACGCCTACCTTCTGCTCAGCCGATATGACGGCGACCGGAACCGCCATGTGGTCCAACTGGTCGATACCCGGGATTACAGCCTGCGCCATGAATGGTGGCCGGATGCGGACGCCATGTTCGCCGATGTGCCGCAGGAGGCAGAAGAGATCAACTACCGCCGCTGGAACACGCTGGAATACGAGGTGGTCCATCCGCTGCTGCTGCCCGACGGCGATCTGATCATCAAGGATCATCAGACGCCGCTTACCCGGATCGACCACTGCGCCCGCCCCGTCTGGCAGAATGCCGAGACCTACTATCACCACTCGACCGAACTTGGCCCCGATGGCACGATGTGGGTGCCATCGCGGATCGTCCCGGCCCCAGACGAACACGGCAAGGATTTCTTCGTCGACGGGCTTGCGGAAGTGACGCTTGAAGGCGAATTGCTGCGCGAAATCTCGTTGCCCGCGCTTCTGGAGCGCAATGGCATGATGGCGATGATGTTCACCCATGGCGGATATCTCGACGACACGCTGCACCTCAACGACATTCAGCCCGCCATGAGCGATGGACCCTACTGGAAACGAGGCGATCTGTTCCTGTCCATGCGACACAAATCGCTGGCGCTTCAGTACCGGCCTTCAGAGGACAAGGTTGTTTGGCTCAAGCAGGGGCCGTGGCTGGCCCAGCACGACATCGACATCCTCGACGATCGCCGGATCTCCATTTTCAACAACAACACCTATGACCGCGGAAGGGGCGCCTACATCCTCGGGACGAACCAGATCGACGTCTACGACTTCCAGACAGATCAGGTGAGCCAACCCTACTTTGACGCGATGGAGGCGGCAAACCCGCTGTCCCGGACGGAAAGCCTGGTCGATATCACGCCTGAGGGCTGGGCGATGGCGGAGGAGGAAAATTCCGGCCGCATTTTGATCCTGTCGGCTGAGGGCAAACTGGCGGCAGAGTTCGTCAACCGGGCTGCAGATGACGGTGCGGTTTACGGGCTGGGATGGAGCAGGCTGATTTCCCGCGCCGAAGGTGATGCGGCCCTCGCGGCCATCGCCGGGCGTCCGGCCTGCGGCTGACCGGCCGTTATCCGAGCGCGGCAAGCGCCGGGAAGGTTTCCAAGAGCCAGTAGGAAAACTGGCTGAACCCGCCTGTGAGCATCAGGAGGCCGATGGTCCACAGAAGCAGGCCCATGATGCGTTCGATCCGCTGCATGTGACGCTTGAGGAAGGCCATGAGGCCGGTAAGCCGCGGGAAGAAGGCCGCCACCAGCAGGAAGGGTATGCCAAGCCCGATCGCGTAGACCGCCAGCAGTCCGGTGCCGCGCGCCAGCGACCCCTCCTGCGCGGCCAGGGACAGGATCATGCCCAACTGGGGGCCGATGCAGGGCGTCCAGCCAAACGCGAAGGCAAGGCCGAGGACATAGGCACCAAAGGCCGATCCACCCCGGTCGCCTGCATCCATCCGCGCCTCTCGGTCAAGGAACGGTATGCGGAAGATACCCAGAAAATGCGCGCCGAAGATCATCACGACGATCCCTGCGCCGGTATTGAACCAGTCCTGGTTCTGCAGAAAGAAGCGGCCATAGGCCGAGGCGGCGAAGCCGAGAAACAGGAACACCGTCGAAAGGCCAAGCACGAAGAAGGCGGCAGCAGACAAAGTCCGGCGAGATGCGCCGCCTTTCATCTCTCCCATGCTGATCCCGCCCATATAGGCCAGGTAGGGCGGAACGATGGGCAGCACGCAGGGGCTGAGGAACGACAGAAGTCCCGCGAAAAGCGCGATGAGCGCCGCAAGCGCAAAGCCGCCGTCGATGATGCCGGTTTCCAACATGGGCCAAGCCTTAGCCCATCCTCAGCCCGCCGTCACGCGGCCTTTGGTCACGCATGCGTCACATAAGCGTTTGGGCTCAGTACCCCGGCGAACCGAAGCTTGGCACGGGGCCGTTGACCGCCTGCAACCGTTCCAGATTGACGATCGTGGACAGCATGAGGCGGTCCTGGCTCCAGTCCCCGGGTTTCTGGATCGCCACGGCCAGCGTCAGTGTCAGCGCGAGGAGCGGGACGGTCAGCAGAGCGAACACCAGC
>JAUIDM010000402.1 GCA_030428915.1 Alphaproteobacteria bacterium
GGCGATGGTCAGCCCGGACTTCTCGATCGAGAAGTTCAAGACCGCAACCCGCGTCGTGCCCGAGGCCGCGAGCCCGGTGATCTCGGTCGATGCGTTGCGGGCCGCGGATGAGGCCGAGGATGAGGAAGACATCGTCACCGAGGCCGACGACGATGAGCAAGAGGCGCCCGCGGCGTCCGAAGCGGAACCGGTGAAGAAGAAGAAGCGTCGCCGCCGTCGGCGGCGGAAGAATGGCGGTTCGGGGACCGACGCTCAGCCGGTGCCTGCCGACGCAGAGAGCGATGATACCGCCCCTGCAGAGCCGGTCGAAACGGAGACGGCAGAAGCCGCGCCTCCGGATGCGGCCGAGACGCCTGACGCGAAACCGAAGGCCAAGTCGCCGCGCAGCCGCAAGAAGCCTGTCGCAGCTGAGGTCGCCCCGGAACCGGCAGCCGAGGCCGAACCGGTCGAGGAGAAACCTGCGCCGAAAAAACGGGTCAGCCGCAGCCGCAGCAAGAAGGCGGACGAGGCCCCGGTTGACCAAATAGTCGACGATGGAGCGCCCGACACTGCCGAAGAGGCGCCGAAACCGGCCAAGAAAGGCACGACGTCGCGCAGCCGCAAGCCGTCCGCTTCAAAGGCGAAGGCTGCCACACCCGAGGCTGATGCTGCCGCGCCCGCGCCGTCAGCAGCCCCCGCACCAGAACCGGTGGCCGCACCGGCCACCGAGACGCTTCAGCCCGACCCGCAGTTGGCCGAAGCCACGGCCGAAGGGTCAACCCCGGAACCGGCTTCCGATGAGCCTTCGAAACCCAAGCGGCGAGGCTGGTGGTCCCTCGGCCGCTGAGACCGGAACAATCCAACCGAACAAGGAAACGCCGGACAATGTACCGGCGTTTCTCTTTTGGAACGGGCTATAGGCTCCGAGTATCCTGCGGGGCCGAAAGCCGCTCAGATCGACGGCATGATGAAATGCGGGCAGATGCCGGACCTTTCCATCGCGAGTCCGGGGTCGAGTCCCAATAGCGCGCCATGCCCCGTCACGAGCGCCGTTTTTACTCCCGCCGCAGCTCCTCCCAGAATATCGGTTTGCAGTGTATCACCGACCATCAGCACGCGATTGCGTGCGATGTCGGGAAACCGCATCAGGGTATGTTCAAAGATGTTCGGGAACGGTTTGCCGAAAAAGCGGGGCGTCACGCCCGTCGTGTCGGCAAGGCGATGCGCGAAATGGCCGGGTTCCTTGGAGAGTCCGGTTTCACGCGGGGCGACAAGGTCGGGGTTGCCGACGAGCACGGGCCGGGGACGGGCGATAAGCGTCGCTTCCAGCAGCGCCTGCCGCGTCTCGGTCCATTCGCCCGCGCCAAGAAGCAGGAAGCCCTCTGCTTCGTCATAGAGGCGCGGTGTGTCATCCAGAAAGACCGCATCGATATGGTCGATACCCTCGCGTCCATGCGCGCTTGCCGCCATCAGTCCCCAGCGCAGCCTCGGGTATTCGCCAAGCGCCGATAGCAGGACGTCGCGGGATGAGACGACATCGGCCTCGTCAAACCGGAATCCCAACCGCCGATAGCGGTCGAGCATGATCCGCTTGCAATAGCCGGCGGCGTTGGAGACGACGATGACGCGCTTGCCTGCGTCTGTGAGCGTCTCCACGACCTCGACAGCACCCGGTATCGCGCTTTCGCCCACATTCAGCACACCGAAAGCATCAAGCAGGAAGAGGTCAACCTCATCTACAAGCCCGGTCAGCCCGCCGACCGGGCGCGGCGCGGCCGGGAACGTCGCGCGGGGCAGGCGTGGACGAATGGATTCGTACGCCTCGAAGGCCCATATCGCATCGGTCATCGCCCGCATCAGATGATCGCGCCTCGTACCTTGGCCGAGACCCATTCAGACACGACGACCGCGAAGAGGATGACGAGAAGGATCAGCGAGACCTGCGGCCAGGCCAGCACGTTCAGCGAGGCCTGAAGCTGCAATCCGATCCCGCCCGCACCGACAAGACCAAGCACCGTCGACTCGCGGATATTGATGTCCCAGCGGAAGACGGCGATGCCGGCAAAGGCGGGCAGGATCTGCGGCACGATCCCGTAGGCCATGACCTGCAACGGGCTGGCGCCGGTCGCGGTCACCGCCTCGACCTGACTTCGGTCGATCTCCTCTATCGCTTCGTAGAGCAGTTTCGCGCAGAAGCCGACCGACCGGATGGCGATGGCGATGATCCCGGCAAAGACCCCCGGCCCGATGATGGCGATCAGGAGCAGTGCCCAGATCAGGGAGTTGATCGAGCGGGTAGAGACGATGATCAGAAGCGCAATTGGCCGGACGAAGCGCACCGACGGCGTGGTGTTGCGGGCGGCAAGAAACGCCACCGGAACCGCAAGGAAAAGCGCGCCGATTGTGCCGAGCGTCGCAATGTTCAGCGTGTCCCAGATCGGCCACCAGAGTTTTTCCATATAGGACCAGCGCGGCGGTGTTGCCCGGTCGAGGATATCGCCCGCAATGGCGGGCGCGTCCCACACGAAGAACCAGGTCGTAGCGTCGGAAATTTGCTTCCAGCACCAGAGAAAGACGATGGTGCCCAGCATCCAGCCCGCCCAGCGGGTCAGGCTTTCATTGCGGGTGCGGCGCTGCCAGACCTTCTGGCCACCGGGGGAGGTCAAAACAGGCATTACTGCACCTTCGCCCGGATGATGCCTGAAAGGTATTCAAGCGCCATCACGGTCCCGATGATCAGGAGGAGGATCGCCGCCGCCGTGTCGAACTCATAGCGGTCAAAGGCCGTGTTCAGCGTGGCCCCGATCCCTCCCGCGCCGACGAGGCCAAGGATGGCGCTTTCGCGGAAATTGATGTCGATCCGGTACATCGAAAGACCGATAAGCCGTGGCATGACTTGGGGTTGCACCCCGTAGTTGATCCACTGCATCCAGCTTGACCCGGTCGCCCGGATGGCCTCGGCCTGGACGCGGTCCATGCTTTCGATGTCTTCGGCCAGAAGCTTCGACAGGAAGCCGATGGTCGCAAAACTGAGCGTCAGGAACCCGGCCAGCGGCCCGAAGCCGAAGATTGCGACCAGGAGGATCGCCACGATGACTTCCTGCAACGCGCGCGATACTGCGACGATGCCCCGGCACACTATGTAGACCGGCAAGGGTGCGATATTGCGTGCGGCCCCCAGACCAATGGGGATGGAGATCGCGATGCCGACGACAGAGGCCGCGACCGTCATGATCACGCTTTCCAGCATCCCATCCCAGATATCGCCCCATCGGGTCAGGAAGTCGGGACGGGTGAAGGACATGATGAAGGCCGCGCCCCGGTCGAGCCCTTCCCAGACCCGGGACCAGTTCACCTCGATAGAGGCGATGGCAAGGATCAGGTAGATGACCGCGCCCATGGCCAGAGACCAGCGCAGCCAGGCGCGCTTGATCAGCG
>JAUIDM010000403.1 GCA_030428915.1 Alphaproteobacteria bacterium
CGCCGCATGGCCCAGTTTGCCGCATCGGCGACCGTCGGATCGGGGTCCGAGGCAAGCCGCGCTGCCACCTGCCGCAACTGCGGCAGGCCGGAATTCCCGATGGCGTAGAGCACATTGCGCACGAACCGGTCACGTCCGATCCGCTTGACCGGGCTGCCGGAAAACCGCGTCCGGAACGCCGCATCGTCCAGCCCCGCCAGTTCCGCCAGATCCGGCGCGCCGACCTGCGCCGCATATCCCATTTCGCGCGCCTGAACCGCGAACTTGTTCCATGGACATACCGCCAGGCAATCATCGCAGCCATAGATCCGGTTGCCCATCAGGCCCCGCAGCTCCTCCTCCACCGGCCCCTTGTGCTCGATCGTCAGGTAGGAAATGCAACGCCGCGCATCCAGCTGATAGGGCGCGGGGAACGCCTTTGTCGGACAGATATCCAGACAGGCCCGGCACGACCCGCAATGATCGGCCTCGGGCGCATCCTTCGGCAGGTCGAGCGTGGTGAAGATCGCGCCCAGAAAGAACCAGCTTCCCAACTCGCGCCCTACCAGGTTGGTATGCTTGCCCTGCCAGCCCAGCCCCGCCGCCTGACCGAGCGGCTTTTCCATGACCGGCGCGGTATCGACAAAGACCTTGATTTCTGCCGTCACGCCCGCCTTCGCCGCCACCTCGATCAGCCAGCGGCCAACCCGCTTCAGCCGCTTCTTGACCAGATCGTGATAGTCGCGGCCCTGCGCGTAGCAGGACACCGCCGCCCGGTCCGGGCTCTCCAGCACGGCGAGCGGGTCAAACCCGGGCGTATAGGCCTCGGCCAGCATGATCACCGTGCGCGCCTCGGGCCAGAGCGCCGCCGGATCGCCGCGCCAGTCCATGCGCTCTGCCATCCAGCCCATCTGCCCGTGCCGCCCCGCCGCCACGAAAGCCTCCAGCCGCCCCGCCGCCTCCGGGATCGCCTCCGGCGCACAATAGCCAACTGCGGAAAACCCTTCTTCCAGGGCCCTCCCTGTCAAGCCATCGCGGAATGCCAGCTTGTCCAACCCTTCTGCTTCCACTTGGTCCAAATATCCCGGGGGTCCGGGGGCAGGCCCCCGGCTTCGGCGGTCAGAAATCCAGATCGGCGTAATGCGCGGGCGGCGGGAAACCCGGCACCTGATCGGCGAGGATCGACCGGAACGAGGGCCGCGACTTGATCTTGGCGTACCAGTCCTTGACGTTCTGGCTCCGGTTCCAGTCGACGTCCGAAATGTAATCAAGGCTCGACAGATGCGCGGCGGCGGCGAAATCGGCCAGGGTCATCTCGTTCCCGGCCAGCCACCGGCGTTGATCCAGCAGCCAGTGCATGTAGTCGAGGTGATACTTGATCCGCGTCGCGCCGGATTTCACGTTCTTGCTGTCGGGATAGCCCTGCTTCATCACCTTCTTGTTCACCCGCTCATAGACCAGTTTCGACGTCACCTCGTCGTGGAACTTGTCGTCAAACCAGGCGCAGAGGCGGCGCACCTCGTAACGGCCCTCGGCATCCTTCGGCATCAGGCGCGGCTCGGGGATCGTGTCCTCCAGATATTCGCAGATCGCCTGGCTTTCCGACATGGTCTTGCCGTTCAGCCTGATCACCGGGATCTTCGCCGCCGGATTGCGGCGCAGGAATTCCGGGTCCTGCTCCCAGTAGCGTTCCTCGACCAGTTCCACCTCGACCTTCTTTTCCGCCAATGTCAGGCGGACCTTGCGACAGAAGGGCGACAGGGGAACGTGATAAAGACGGGTCATCGGCAAGGCTCGCGGCGGGGACTGTCGACCGTGATAGCGATGGCTGCCCCCCGGTTCAATCCTCGAAGCAATTCGCGCGTCCGTCGGCGCGGATCGTCGCCGCCCCATCGGCGATGGATCGGGCGCGTTGGCGCAGGAATCCCGACGGCTTCGCCGGGTTGCGGCCCTTGGGATCGGGCAGGGCGGCGGCGATCAGGGCCGCCTGAGTCGCTGAAAGATCGGCGGCGGATTTGTCGAAATAGCGTCGGGCGGCAGCCTCGGCGCCAAAGGCACCTCTGCCCGTTTCGGCCACGTTCAGATAGACCTCGACGATGCGGCGCTTGGACCAGATCAGTTCAACGACCGGCGTCATCACCGCCTCCATCGCCTTTCTCGGCCAGCTCCGCCCCTGCCAGAGGAACACGTTCTTGACGACCTGTTGGCTGATCGTGGACGCCCCGCGCCCCGCCCCTTCGTCCAAAGCGGCTCGGATCGCCTTCATGTCAAAGCCCCAGTGCAGGCAGAAATTTGCGTCCTCCGCCGCGACGACCGATCGCGCGAGATAGGGCGACATATCCTCAAGCGCCACCCAGTCACGGTCGATTCCGCCCTGACGCCAGCTTTCGGCGATCATGTAGGGCGTGATCAGCGGCGGGATGACGGTGAAGAGCAGGACAAGCAGCAGAAACCCCGCGACCACGCCCAGCGCGGCCCGCCGGACCATCCGCAGGACGCGCCGAAGCGTCCAGCCGAAACCTTTCGCGGCGGGTTTCTTCTTTGCCCTGGATGCTGGTTTTCTGCTCGTCGCCATTGGCCGAGATGAACCACGCCCCGCCCCCCGGGGTCAAGCCTCAGGCGGCGATCAGCCGTGCCTCGCGCCGGGTGACGACGCGCCGCGCCGCCGGCACCGGCGAACCGGCGAGCCGGTCCAGAAGTTCGGGAAAGACCGCAACGATTTCCGCGCGCAGCGCGCTGTCCTGCTCGATCAGCCAGCTTGACGGATGCAGGCTCTCGCTCGCTGCGCCTTCGGCAAAGACGATCTCGTGCCGGTCGAAGAGAAGGTGAAGGTACGTGACGTTCCGCTGCGGCTGCTGGGTGATCCCGGGCAGCCCGACCAGATGCTTCGCGGCGATCAGAACGTCCTCTTCACCGAAATGCAGTTCCGCCAACCAGCCCGTGACCAGCATCCGGTGCTCGGGCGAGACCAGCAGATCGCGATCGTTGCCCAGCACACCGGCCACGATGGAGACCGGGGCATGGATCCCGGACCCGTCGACCGTGTTCCGGCCGATCCAGCGCAGCACTTGCGGCCCATGGTCCATCGTCTCGACAAGATCGCCCGCTTTCAGCGTTTCCACCGCCACCGCCCCGCCGGGAACCCGGATCAGCGTACCAGGCGTGAAACAGGGCGGACCAAGCGCGCTGACCGGAATGGCCGCCTGCGTGTTCACAAAGGTCGAACTGCTGAACGTGTCGGCCTGCAGAACCGTCCCGTCGGTCGGCGTGAAGAAGACCCGGCCATCGGCAAGATAGAAGGTCGTCCCCGTGATCGTCAGAGGAGAGCCGTTGTGGATCACCGTGACGGTATCGCCGGGATACATCGACGTGATGTCAGACCCGTCCAGATTGTCGTTGCCAGTCCGTGAGAT
>JAUIDM010000404.1 GCA_030428915.1 Alphaproteobacteria bacterium
ACGCGATCCGCAAACCGCTGATGTCCGACTGGGCGTGGCGCCCGGAACTCTGGCGCGGCCCCATTACCCCGCCGGGTATGGCGGCGGTGGAAAACCGCGCCACGTTCGGCGATGAGGCCACGATCTTTCACGACTGCGACACCAGCGAACTGACCATCCGCCAGATCCGCAATACCCGGGAAAGCGACCTCGCGCCCTTCGGGTTCCGCATGGATGTCTTCCGGTTCGACGGGTCCTTCCTGTCCGTCGTCATCGACCTGCCCGAAGACGCCGTGCGCGGTCTGACCCTGCAGCACGTGATCCGTATGGAAGCACAGGTCGAGATGGAAAAGCCGATCGAGATTTTTGCCCGCCTTAACGTGCGGCACGGGCCGAATTCGGAGCAGCTGGTGCGGGAACTGCCCTTGCACGAGGCAGAGATCATGGTCGAGTTCGACCTCGCCTATACAAAGATGAACGAGAAACGGGTCGAGAAGGCGTGGATCGACCTGATCTTCGAGGGCCCGGAGATGAATCAGATCGTGTTACGCGACCTGACGTTCAGCCGCCGCCCGCGCGCGGAACTTTGACGGAGGACGTATGAGCGAGCTGGCACTGGACTGGACACGCATTCGCGCCGGCACATGGGAGGCAGAGGTCTCCTGCCCGGGCGATACCGCCCCCGACATCGAAATCTGGCACCTGGACCGGAAGCTGGACGGGCTCACGATCGGGGCCCGGTCCGGGACTGGCGGCTGGCCCCTGACCTTTTCGATACCGCCCGATGCGCTGACCGACGGCGTGCAGACCTTTCTGGTGCGCGACGCGGCCGGCGGCGACAAGATCGGGCAGTTCAGCATCGTCACCGGCGAACCGCTGGAAGACGATCTGCGTGCCGAGATCGACCTGCTCAGGGCCGAGCTTGACATGCTCAAGAAAGCGTTCCGGCGCCATTGCCTGGAAACCGCCGGGCGATAACCAGACCGACCTAAGGAACGTCCAGATCGACCCAGACAAGCCGGTGGTGCGAGGCGGCTTCCACCGCCACCAAATCTGGATCGCCGGGTTTCGGCCACCAGACGCCCGCATCCAACACCGTCAGCCCCGCCGACGGCAGAACATAGTCCACGCGCAGGTTTCCCGGTCCGCCCTCATCGGGCCAGTCTGCCGTGTCGGTCGCGGCATCGCCGCGCTGCGTTGCGTTGACGCCGGCCTGACGTGTGGCCGCTTCGCGACCACCGTCGCTTTCCGGCCGGACGTCCTGCACGCGCGGATCGGCGAGGAGGTCCGCGAGCGCCCCGGCCCGGCCGTCGCCGTCTATCGGGTCCAGATTGGCGTCACCTAACAGGACAAACTGCCCGACGGGGGCATCGAAAGGCAGATCGCCGTCAAGCAGCCGAAGCCAGAAGACCGTCTCGTCATGGTTGCGCCGTCCGTTGCGGTCCTCGGGTCCATCGAAGACGGGCGGCGTCGCATACCAGGCCAGGAGGGTCAGTTGGCCGCCATCGGGCAACGTCACCGGCACCGACCAATGCCCGGTCGTTGACAGCCGCTGCACCTGTTTCGCGGCGTCGGTCAGGGCGGCATCCTCGACCAGGCTGCCCGGCAGGTCACGCCACAGGAAGGCGGAATAATCCTGCGCGGCCTCGCCCGCGACCGGAAGGCGCGACAGGATCGCCATGCCGTTCTCCCCCGAAAACCGGCCATAACCCTGCGCATCGCCAGCGCCACCGACATAGCCATCGCCGTTCAGATCGGCCTTGCCCGGCCAGCCGGTATTGGGGCGGAACGCAAAGGCATAAGGATAGGTGAGGCCACGACCGGTCAGCCGCTCGGCGAAGGCGCGCAGCGCCACGCCGTCCAGATCGTAGTCGAACCCGGTGACCAGAAGGATATCCGGCGCGGCGGCGGCCACGACATCGGCAGCGGCCTCCACCTGCCCGTCCTTGCCGGACAGGATGTCGCGCAACAAAAGCCCCGGCCCCTTGCGCGTCAGATCGGCGTTGTAAGTGGCAATGCGCAGCGACTCGCCCGCCGCCGGACCTGCGGCCAGGCAGACGGCCAGAATCAGGCCGGAACGAGTTCGGCGTTGTTGGTCACGTTGCCGCGCTTGCGCTTCTCGGCGATCATCTCGGCGATGCGCCCCATCGCGATGCCGCGCATGAAGAGAGAAGCGGGAAGGAAGGCCCATGCGGTCATCGTCCAGATCAGTGTCTGAGGACTTTCCAGCGTAACCGGCGAGAAGGCAAGAGATGCGAGCTTTACCGCGGCCGGGATCATGAAGGGCAGAAGGAAGCCCAGCGCGATGTTGAACCGTGCGTCGCGCTGCAGCCGGTCGACGACATCGCCGCCCGTCGTCGGATCGAAGGTTGGCAGGTTGATCCAGACATTGAAGCTGCCCATGCGGTTCGGCCAGCCGATCGCCCGCATCGCGATGACGAAGAAGACAAGCGTCAGCAGCGAGATCAGATAGGAGATGCCCGCCGTGGTCCGAACCAGAATCAGATGCTTGAGGCTCATCCCGTCGGGCAGCATCAGCACGACGAGGCGGACCGGGCTGTAGGGAACGTCGATCACCTCGCCCAACCGATTGCCGAGCGCTTCGATGAACGTGGTCAGTGTTGTGGGCATTGCCTGACCACGCACGATGGTCGACAGGATCAGAACCGTCACGAACAGCGACAGGAACCGCAGCCGGTTGAAGGGCGGCGCGTCGCGGAATTCGACAAGGCCGGGATAGGTGGATGCGTATTCAAAGAAGGTGAGCGCGGCGGCGAAAAGCGCAACAAGGGCCACGATCTGGGTCGTGTCCGACGATACGCCGGGCAGCATGAGCGATGGTGTCGCAATCAACACCACAATCAGCAATGCCCGCACCAATGCGCCCGTCAACTGCGAAAACACTACCCTACACCCCTCGTCTGGCCGGAACCGGTGCATTGCCGGTGCTCTGATCCAACGCGGGTCCGCCATGAGCGGCGAACTGCCTCATTGTGACCGAGCATGCGCGCAAATCCGCCTCCCCATCAACTTTGGGTTAAGCATAAAGCTCTCAATAAGGCGTTTTCGTGGAAGAAGTGGTGCGGCATTGCATCATTTTCTGCGCAATAATCCGCCTATTGACCTAACGGAAAGAGCCGCCCGGGCAGGGCGGCTCAATATCTAGTGGGTCGAATTGTGTCAAACCCAAGGCCGCGCCTGGGCTGCCGCGCTTTCGAACCGGTCGATGGCCGGTGCTTTCTCCAGCGTCAGGCCGATATCGTCGAGCCCGTTCAAGAGGCAATGTTTGCGGAACGAATCAACCTCGAACGCAAAACTCTGCCCGTCCGAGGTCGTCACGGTCTGAGCCTCAAGATCCACGGTCATGCGCGCATTGGCGCCTTTCCGAGCATCCTCCATCAACACGTCAACC
>JAUIDM010000405.1 GCA_030428915.1 Alphaproteobacteria bacterium
GTTGGCCTCGGTCGCGGTCAATGCGGCGGTCTCGATCCTGCTGCCTGTGCTGGCGATCACGGCGCCTTTTCCGGAAACAAAAGGAAAGCCGCTTCTGGCGCGTTATCTTGGTCGACAAGATCTTTCCCAGCAAGTGATCGCCGAGGCGCAACGCCTTGGCGTGCGGGGTATCGTCGCACAAGAACGCGATATCCTGGCAGACCTTTTTTACACCGGGGGTAGGGCCGGTCTTGCCGTCTATGCGCCGCAGCCCAAGGGGCGCGCGGAAAACTACTATGAACAGAACTTCCCTCTGCCCGAAGAGCATGATCCGGTACTGCTGGTGGCAAGATCGGGGCCTGACTGCGCCGGGGCGCCGGTCGCAAACCTCGACACGAATGGCGGCGCCTATCACGGGCGCAAGTTGTCCGTCTGGCTCTTGCCCGAGGGATGTGACGACAATGCGCGTTGATCACCGCAAGGCGGCATATGGGTTGGCAACGGCTTTCGCGCTGACGCTTACAGTCTTCTTTTTCTGGCCCGAACTCGACCTCCATACCTCGGAACTGTTCTACCGGGAGGGCGAAAAGTTCTGGCTGTCGGATGTAGAGGTGGTCCAGATCCTGCGCGAAACCGTCTGGAACCTCAGCATCGCCGTATTCCTTCTGGCTATTGTGGCGCTGGCACTGGCGGCCTTGAAACGGCCCATCGCGGGATTTGGCGCGCGCCCGGCCGCTTTCGTCTTCCTTCTCTACCTGCTTGGCCCGATTCTTCTGGTCAACGCCGTCCTGAAAAACCACTGGGGCAGGGCACGCCCCGGCAGCATCGTGGAGTTTGGCGGGACACGTGTGTTTACACCGCCATGGCTGCCCGCCGACCAATGCGCCACGAACTGCTCATTCGTTTCCGGTGAAGGCTCGGCGGCGGTGGCATTGGCGATCACCTTTCTGATCCTCGCGCCGCTCGCACGGCGGTTTCTACCGCGAATCCTGTTCGCTGTGTATGCGGGACTTGCGGTGGTTTTTCCGTTGGCCGGCATCGTTCTGCGCGTCATGACGGGGCGGCATTTCCTGTCCGACACGATCTTTGCCGCACTCTTCGTTCTGTCAATCGCCCTGGTGCTTCACCGGCTCCTGCTGCATCGCCCGCGCAGCGACACATGACGTGAGGTGGGTTTCGCGCGACCGCGGTCCACCTGTGTTGACAACCCCTGCGACTCCCCCTATACGGCGCCCACTCGGCCACGGGTGCTATGCGTGTGGGCGTGTATCAGAACTGAAGTGGTCATGATCCGGGCCAAAAAGCCCCGATCCTCTGGAATTCCACCGCGTCGCCCCCGCGAAGGGGACGATTGCGGTTTTGGTGTTTTGCGGACGCGCAGGGCACGACTTGTGAGAAAAGCCCCCGGAAACGTCGCTGACGGGCGATCGTTGATCGGGCTGCAAACAAAGGCGAGAGTTAATGCCGACGATCCAACAGCTGATCCGGAAGCCCCGGGAAGCGAAGCCGCAGAAGTCCAAGTCGCAGCACCTGGAATCCTGCCCGCAGAAGCGCGGTGTCTGCACCCGCGTCTACACCACCACGCCGAAGAAGCCGAACTCGGCTATGCGTAAGGTGGCCAAGGTCCGTCTGACCAACGGCTACGAGGTGATCAGCTACATCCCCGGCGAAAAGCACAACCTTCAGGAACACTCCGTTGTCCTGATCCGCGGCGGCCGGGTGAAAGACCTTCCGGGCGTCCGTTATCACATCCTGCGCGGTGTCCTCGATACCCAGGGTGTCAAAGATCGTCGTCAGCGCCGCTCGAAATACGGCGCGAAGCGTCCGAAATAAGGAGATCACCAGATGTCTCGTCGTCACGCCGCCGAAAAGCGCGAAGTCCTGCCCGACGCCAAGTATGGTGATCGGGTTCTCACCAAATTCATGAACAACCTGATGGTCGACGGCAAGAAATCCGTCGCCGAGCGTATCGTGTACAACGCGCTGGAGCGTGTTGAGGGCAAGCTGAAGCGCGCGCCGATCGAATGCTTCCACGAAGCGCTCGACAACGTGAAGCCGTCGCTGGAAGTGCGCTCGCGCCGCGTTGGCGGTGCGACCTATCAGGTGCCGGTCGAGGTCCGCCCCGAGCGCCGCGAGGCGCTGGCGATCCGCTGGCTCATCACCGCCGCGAAGAACCGCAACGAAAACACGATGGAAGAGCGTCTGGCCGGTGAGCTGACCGACGCCGTCAACGGTCGTGGTACCGCGGTGAAGAAGCGCGAAGACACCCACAAGATGGCCGACGCGAACAAAGCGTTCAGCCATTACCGCTGGTAAGACCGAAGGAAGGCAAGACAGATGGCACGCGATTATCCGCTGCAGCGATACCGCAACTTCGGGATCATGGCCCATATCGACGCGGGCAAGACCACCACGACCGAGCGGATCCTGTATTACACCGGCAAGTCCCACAAGATCGGCGAAGTCCATGACGGCGCCGCGACCATGGACTGGATGGAGCAGGAGCAGGAGCGTGGCATCACGATCACCTCGGCCGCGACCACCACGTTCTGGCAGCGTCAGGAAGATCCCACCGCCGAAGGCACCTCGGATACCAAGTACCGGTTCAACATCATCGACACCCCGGGCCACGTCGACTTCACCATCGAAGTGGAGCGTTCGCTGGCGGTGCTCGACGGCGCGATCTGTCTCTTGGACGCCAACGCGGGCGTTGAGCCGCAGACCGAAACCGTCTGGCGCCAGGCAGACCGCTACAAGGTTCCGCGGATCGTCTTCGTCAACAAGATGGACAAGATCGGCGCGGATTTCTTCAAATGCGTGGCGATGATCAAGGACCGCACCGGTGCGACGCCCGCCCCGATCGCCCTGCCGATCGGTGCCGAGGACAAGCTCGAAGGCATCGTCGATCTGATCAAGATGGAAGAATGGGTCTGGGAAGGTGAAGACCTCGGCGCAAGCTGGGTCCGCAAGCCGATCCGCGCCGATCTTCAGGATCTCGCCGACGAATGGCGCGGCAAGCTGATCGAAGTCGCCGTCGAAATGGACGACGACGCGATGATGGCCTATCTCGAAGGCGAAGAGCCGGACGTGGCGACGCTGCGCAAGCTGATCCGCAAGGGCACGCTGTCGCTCTCCTTCGTTCCGGTGACCGCTGGCTCCGCGTTCAAGAACAAGGGCGTTCAGCCGCTTCTGAACTCGGTCATCGACTTCCTGCCGTCGCCGCTCGACGTGCCGGCCTATATGGGCTTCAAACCGGGCGATGAGACGGAAACCCGCGATCAGGCCCGTTCGGCCGATGATGCACAGCCCTTCTCGGCGCTGGCGTTCAAGATCATGAACGACCCGTTCGTCGGCTCGCTGACCTTCACCCGCATCTATTCCGGCGTCCTCAAGAAAGGCGACCAGAT
>JAUIDM010000406.1 GCA_030428915.1 Alphaproteobacteria bacterium
GCAGGGCAAATCCGGCCTGCCGATCTTTGTCGGGGTCATGGCGTTCGCCGTGAAGGCGGTGATCGACAAGGCGGCCGAGGTCGGTGATCTGGCGGATGGCGACATCTACATCTTCAACGACGCGCATCTGGGCGGCACGCACCTGTCCGACATGCGGCTGGTGCGCCCCTATTTCCGCGATGGAGAACTGTTCTGCTACCTCGCCAGTGTCGGCCACTGGCACGATGTGGGTGGCGCTGTGCCGGGCAACTACAATCCGTCGGCCACCGAAGCCTTTCAGGAAGCGTTTGTCCTGCCGCCGGTCAAGCTGGCCCGCGCAGGCGTGATCCAGCAGGACATCATCGACATCCTCTTGCGCAACACCCGCCTGCCGCAATCAGCGATGGGCGACCTGAACGGCCAGTTGGGTGCCTTGGACCTTGGGGTCAAGCGGCTGGATGAGTTGCTGGACGAATACGGGGCCGAGACCGTGTCGGCGGCCCTCGACGCCTTGGGGGACCGGGCGGAAACGCTGATGCGGTCGGAACTGTCCGGTCTGCCGGACGGGCGATGGGAGGCGGTGGATTACCTCGACAATGACGGGATCACCGATATTGCCCTGCCGATCAAAGTGGCGCTCGAGATCTCGGGCGACCGGATGGTTCTTGATTTCGAGGGCACCGCACCTGTGACCGCTGGCCCGGTGAACATTGCCTACCCGACTGCCGTGGCGACCGCCTATGTCGCGATCAAACACATCTTCCCGGACCTGCCCGCCAATGCCGGTGTCATGCGCCCGATTGATGTGCGGGTGCCAGACGGGTCGCTGCTGTCCGCCGAATTCCCGGCGCCTGTGGGTGGCTATACCGAAACCATCCTGCGCATGATCGACGTGATCTTCAGCGCCGCGTCGCAAGCTGCACCCGACCGCGTCGTCGCCAACGCCTATGGCACGATCAATGCGCTGTCGATTGCTGGCAAGCGGGCGAATGGCCAGCGCTGGGTGATGTTCAGCTTCTATGGCGGCGGGCATGGCGGCAGTAGTGAATCGGACGGCCTCAACCACGGCAACGCACCGATCTCGACCGCGACGATCCCGCCGATGGAGATCCTCGAAGCCGCCTATCCGGTGATGTTCCGCCAATGGGCGCTCCGCCCTGACAGTGCGGGCGCAGGTGCGCATCGCGGCGGTCTGGGCGCGACTTACGAGATCGAAGTGCTGGAGGAAATCGCCGAGGCGTTCCTCTTTGGCGAACGCGGTCGGTTCGCGCCGCAGGGCGTGCAGGGCGGCGGCACGGGGGCGATGAACGTGTTTCACTACGAACAGGCGGACGGGTGGAAAACCCCGCCGCTGGCGTCGAAAATGCTGGGGATCAAGCTGACCAAGGGACAGGCAGTGCGCCTCGACACCCCCGGCGGGGGCGGCTACGGCGCAGCCTCGGACCGCGATGCGACTGCGGTCGCGCGTGACGTTTCGCTGGGATACCTGACTCCCGACAAAGCGACCGAGCTTTACGGCCCCGCATGGAAAGAGGTCGCGGCATGAGCAAGATGATCGGCGTCGATGTCGGCGGCACCTTTACCGACGTGTTCGTGCTGGACGAGGCCACCGGCACTGCCGACGTGGCCAAGGTGCCCACCACCCGGCCCGACCAGTCGGGCGGCTTTCTCGACGGGATCGGCCAGCAGGTCGACGACCTCTCTACCGTCGCGGCGGTTGTGCATGGCACGACTGCCGGAACCAATGCCCTGCTCGAGCGCAAAGGCGCAAAGATCGGCGTGATCACCACTCACGGACTCCGCGACGTTCTTGAAATGCGCCGCCGCGACAGGCCGCGCACTTGGGGCCTGCGCGGCGATTTCGAGCCTGTTGTCCCGCGCAATCTGCGCCTTGAGGTGCCGGAACGGACGCTGGCCGATGGCACGATCCGCACGCCCGTCGATCTGGACGCGGTCAGGGCCGCCGCCCAACAGTTGATCGACGAAGGCTGTCTGGCCGTCGCGATCCTCTTCGCCAACGCCTATGCCAATGCCGAGAACGAGGCCAAGGCGGTCGAGGCTGTCCGCACCATGTGGCCCAATGACCACGTGAGCTGTTCGTCGGAAATCCTGCCGGAAATCCGCGAATTCGAACGTTTCTCGACCACCGCGCTGAACGCCTATCTGCAACCGGAAGTGTCGGGTTATATCAACCGATTGGACCAGGCCCTGACCAAGGGCGGGTTCGGCGGTGAGTTCATGATCGTGCAGTCCAACGGCGGCGTCATGGGCACCGACACCGCCTGCCGCCTGCCGATCCGCACGGCCCTGTCCGGCCCCGCCGCAGGCGTGATCGCCGCAGGCCATATCGCGACGACGGCGGGTTTCGAGAATGTCATCACCGGCGACATGGGCGGCACCAGCTTTGACGTGGCGCTGATCGCCAAGGGGCAGTCCATGCTGTCGCCGCAGACCTCCATCGACTTCGGCATGGTGGTGCGCAACCCGATGATCGAGATCACGACGATTGGTGCCGGTGGCGGCTCCATCGCGTGGGTCGACAAGGGTGGTTTGCTGAACATCGGGCCTGAAAGTGCCGGATCGACACCCGGACCGGTGGCCTATGGTCAGGGCAATGACCGGCCGACCGTGACCGACGCCAATGTCGTGCTGGGCCGCATCGACCCCGACAATCCCATCGGGGGAAAGCTGAGCCGTCTGGATGTGGATGCGGCGGCAAAGGCCATCGACATCCATGTCGGATCAAAGCTTGGCCTGACCACCATCGAGGCTGCCGAAGCCATTCTGCGCGTCGCCAATTCGCGCATGGCGGGCGCGATCCGTCTGGTCAGCATCGAACGCGGGTTCGATCCCAAGCGGTTCGCCTTCATGCCCTTTGGCGGCGGTGGCGCGCTGCACACCGGCGCGATCCTGAAAGAGGTCGGCATCGGAAGCGCGATTGTCCCACGCTATCCCGGTGTGACCAGTGCTATGGGCTGTGTGATTGCCGACATGCGGCAGGATTTCGTGCAAACGATCAACACGCTGACCGCGACGCTCGACACCGATGCGCTGCGCGAGGTGATGCAGAAGCATATTGACGATGGCATGGCCCTGCTGGACGCTGCACAATCCCGGTTCGACGCGCGCGACATCGTGGTCGAGTTGGACATGGCCTATGTCGGGCAGACCCACACGGTCGCCGTTCCCCTGCCAATCTCGGTCACGGGGAACACTGTTACGGCACCCACGATTGCCGAGGTCGAAGCGGCCTTTGATGCCGCCTACCAGGCCACCTATGGACGTCTGCTCAAGAACGGCACGCGCCGGGTGATGAACCTGCGCACCGCAGTCATCGGGCGGCGACCCAAGTTCGATCTGACAACCCTTGCCCCCAAGGGCGGGTCTGTCGAAGCCTCACATACAGG
>JAUIDM010000407.1 GCA_030428915.1 Alphaproteobacteria bacterium
GCGCATATCGACGCGCAGACAGACATAGCCGTGCGCGGCAAAATAGGGGTGATTGCGTTCGTCCCGGGCGCGGACCATGTCGCGCTTTCTGTACGGGATGTATTCGAGAATTGCGGGGAATGGGCCGGGTCCCTCGGGCCACCAGATACGCGCGGCAAGGCGTGTACCATCCGCCATCGGTATCCAGACATGCTCCGATTCCCGCACTGCGCCGATGACGGTATTGCCAATGTTGTCAGGCACTTGAACCGTCCTCCTGCTCATCGTGCAGCCGATTGTTTGCCGTTAGCGTAGTACGGCGAAATAATTTCGCCAGATAATTCTTTTCTTAGGCGAATTCTATGGCAGTATTCCAATGCGACTCACCATGGACGAACTTTGCCGACCGATGGACGGGAATGACACGACCCTTGATCATGATGCGCTCGTCTCGGCCGAGAACCTGATTTCGCTGGGATCGGAAATGCGTCAGGTTCGCAAGGCGCGTCTGCTCACTCTGAAGGATGTGGCAGAAACGACGGGCATTTCGGTCAGCCATCTCAGTGCGATCGAGCGCAGTGCCACGAGCCCCTCGCTCGATGTCGTGCACAAGATCGCCACGGCGCTGGATATCGACCCGGACTGGTTCTTCGCCCGCCGTCCCGGCTCGGGGCCGATGGAACGGGCCTATGTCGTGCGCAAGCGCAACCGCCGCGACCTCAACCGCCTCTATCGGGAGGACAAGGACCAGATCGGTCTTTCGGATGAGCTCCTGTCCAGTTCGATCGCCGGCCAGATCCTGATGGGCGTTGCGGAGTACGAGCCACATTCCGAACGTCCCGGTCATACGATCTATCAGCATGCCGGGGAGCAGCACGGTTTCATTCTTGAGGGCGAACTGGAACTGCAGCTCGAGAACGAGTTCATCACGCTTCAGGAAGGCGACAGTTTCAGCTTTCCGACAGAAATTATTCACAACGCACGCAACCGGACGGACAAACCTGCTAAGCTGATCTGGGCGATCGCCCCGATCGTCATTCCGAAGGACGTGGTGGTGGGGGCTCGGACAGACCAGAAAGACGGGTAAGGAGAAGGCGGCTCGGGCTGGGAGCCGAAAAAGACGGACAAACGACAAACAACAGGGAGCTATAACCGATGACGATCAAACATTCCGGGGTTTCGCGGCGCTCGTTTCTTGCCGCAGCAGGTGCATTTGGCGCTGCCACCGTCGCCGTACCGCGCATGGCGTTGTCGCAGGACGGGAAGATTCTGACGGTCAGGTCCTATTCGGACCTGCAGATCCTCGATCCCGCTTTCCGTCTGTCTCTGCCCGAGGGCGACATCATCAGCGCGATCTTCGCCCCGATGGTTACCCCGCAACCCGGCGACACATGGGGCTGGAAAGCCGTGGCCGTGGACAGCATCGAGCAGCTCGACGATCTTACCGTGGCGTTTACGCTAAAGGACAATATTGGCTTCACCGACGGATATGGCCAGATGACGGCCGAGGATGTGAAATTCTCGATCGAACGTTACATCGATCCGGCGCTTGAAAGCCCCTATGCGGGCGACTGGTCGGCGCTGAAGGAGGTCGAGATCAAGGACAAGCTGTCCGGCCTGATCCACCTGAAGAACAAGTTCGTGCCGCTCTGGACGACGACGCTGCCGACGCCGGCATCCTGCATCCTGTCCAAGAAGGCGATGGAGGAGTTGGGCGACAAGATAACGACGAAGCCGGTCGCCCAGTCCGGCCAGTACCTTCTGGCCGAATGGCAGCCCAAGCAGAAGACCATCCTGCGCCGCAACCCCGACTGGCAGCATGAACCGGGCGGGTTCGACGAGATCCACATCATCCCGATCGAAGACCCGGCAACGGCAGAACGCGGCTTCGAGGCGGGCGATCTGGACTATACCTGGACCTCCGTGTCGTCGCTTCCGCGTCTGAAGGAGAATCCGCCGGAAGGTTCGGTCGTTCTCGAAAAACCATCTCTCGCCTATGTCTGGATGGGGATGAACCAGGACAACGAGGCGCTCAAGGACGTTCGCATCCGTCGGGCGATCCAGCATGCCGTAGACCGCCAGTCTGTCGTGGACGCGGCCTATTTTGGGGCCGCTGCCGTGGGCAACGGCATCATCGCGCCCGGCCTGCCGGGATCGCGCGACAGCGTGACCTACGACTATGATCCGGACAAGGCGCGCGCGTTGCTGGCCGAGGCCGGGGCAGAGGGGCTTAGCGTCACGCTCGATATCCTCAACCAGTCCGAGCGGCTGGCCGCGGCCCAGGTCATCCAGGCCAACCTCGCCGATGTCGGCGTCACCTGCGAGATCAAGCAGAATGACAGCGGTACGTTCTGGACGCTCGGGGCAAAGGAAGGTGATTACTTCATGGACCTTCAGCTCATCCTCGGCCGCTTCTCGATGCAGCCCGACCCGAGCTGGGCGACGGTCTGGTTCACACCCGAGCAGATCGGCGTCTGGAACTGGGAACGCTTCAACAGTGCCGAGTACAAAGAACTGCATGAGCAGGGCCTCGTCGAAAGCGACACAGCGAAGCGCGACGAGATCTACAAGAAGATGCAGGGGCTCATGGACGAAAGCGGCTGTTATGTCTTCCTCACGCATGAAGTCGTCGGTGCGATTCACCGCGACACGATCCAGCCGGGGTTGAAGCCAAACGGCGAGTCGCTTCTCGCCGAATTCAAGTCCGCTTGAGGGGAAAGGGGCGTCCCGCAAGGGTCGCCCCGCCTTTTCACCCACATGTTGCACTACACGCTCTCGCGCCTCGGGCTGGCCGTACTCATCGTCTCTGTGGCGATGCTGATCCTGTTCTCCATGATCTATCTGATCCCCGGCGACCCGGCTGCCGTGGCGCTTGGTCCGCGTGCGACCGCGGCAATGCGCGAGGCGCTGCGAATCAAGATGGGGCTTGATCAGCCGGTCTGGGTGCAGTTCTGGAACTTCTTCGTCAATGCCTGGCAGGGCGATCTGGGGAACGAGGTCTTGTCCGACCGGCCGGTCTCCCGCGTCGTGCTGGAACAATTGCCCTACACGCTCGCGTTGATCGCGGGCGGCATGGTCTGGTCGGTCGCACTTGGCATTCCGCTGGGATGCTGGGCCGCGGTGAAGCGCGGCAGCCTCGCCGACCGGCTGGTCGGTGTTCTCAGCGTCGCAGTTATCGCGGTTCCGTCCTTCGTCGTCGCGATCTACGCGCTTCTTATCTTCGCGGTGTCGCTGCGCTGGCTGCCCGCGATCGGCGCCGGCGAGCCGGGCGATCTCGGCGACCAGATCGTGCATCTTATCCTGCCCTCCATCGCCGTGGGCCTTGGCTGGGTCGGATACATCGCGCGCATGGTGCGCGCCTCGATGCTGGAGGTGCTGGAGGCGCAGCATATCCGCAC
>JAUIDM010000408.1 GCA_030428915.1 Alphaproteobacteria bacterium
ACGCGGCCCTGCCGCTTCAACCCCTGCCGCCACCATTCGGCACCGAATTCGACTTCAGGCCCGACGGCCTGATCCGGGCGACTGCGGAAGGCGTCGTGACGCCCGACGGAATCACGCTCATTGCCGGACGGCCTCCGGTCGTGCCCGCGCCGCGTCCGTCGGAAATCGCGCCGGCCCCGGCCCCGATCGATGCCGCCCCGGCCGATGACAGTGCCGCCGATCCCCAGACCGCACCCGAAGACATCGCGCCCGATGACGCTGACGCGAGCATCGCGACGCCCGTCGATGGCGCTGTGGAAACCGCGCAAGCCTCCCCGCTGCCGCCGCCGGTCGATCCGGCCCATGCGGCGCTGAAGCCGCGCGCACGCCCGGCCGCCGTCGTCGCCCTCGCTGCCGAACGCGCCGCGCGCGAGGCGGCCGAGGCCGAAGCACTGGCCCGGGCCATTGCCTCGGCAACGCCGCAGGCTGTTGCCACCTCGCAGCGTCCGAAAGCCCGACCCAAAGGCCTCGTCCGGGTCGTCGCGACCCCGCAGGTCGATGACGCTGTCGCCGCCGCCATGGCAAGCAGCATCGCGGCCACGGTCCCGGTCCCCGCCCCTACGGCTGCGCCCAGCCAACCTGAGGAGGTCGACGAACCCGAACCCGTCGCCGCCACGCCGAACATCCCCACCTCCACCACCGTCGCCAAACAGGCAACCGTCGCCAATGCGATCAATCTGCGAAACATCAACCTGATCGGCGTTTACGGCTCTTCCTCCAGTCGGCGGGCGCTCGTGCGCATGGGCAACGGCCGGTATGTGAAGGTGAAGATCGGCGATCGGCTGGACGGCGGGCAGGTCGCCGCCATCGGCGACCGCGAACTCTCCTATGTCAAGAGCGGCAGAACGATCGTGCTCAAGATCGAAGGCTGACCCCCCTCACCGTTCACAACAGTTTCAAAAAAGCGCTCAGCCCGTTTCCGGACATGAACCGCACCGGGCAGCATCCTTCCCGTTGGACGGGCACATTCGCCCGCGACAAAAGGCAGCATGAACACTTGGCGCCGGATAGACATCCTGAAACACGACCTTACCCGCCTTATCGCCCCATGGCGAAGGCACCGAGCGCGCGCTCGTGCCACACGTGAACGTCGCCTCGCTAATGAAGAACCCGCGCCTCTCGGTCCGTCAGCATGTGCGCCTCGTCGTCGCCATGCGCAGATCGGAAGCCGCGAAGGGGCGCTGGAAGCCGACTGGAATTATCACGGCACCCTGCGCCGCTCTCATATCTGAGAGAATCCGGCCGACCTCGATCACATGCTGGATGGGGTCAGGAAAGCGCTGGCATTTCGGTCATAGAGATGCCGGGAAGTAAGGTGGGTTTAAACCCATCTTACGGTCAAAGAACGGCGCGGGCGGCCCCATCGCCACCCGCGCCACCTCCCCGTCGGACGCCGGTTTACCCGGCTTTCAACACCCCGCGCGCAATCTGGTCGGCCTCGATGGATTCGAACAAGGCCTTGAAATTGCCCTCGCCGAAGCCGTCATCGCCCTTGCGCTGGATAAACTCGAAGAAGATCGGACCGATTACGGTCTTCGAGAAGATCTGCAACAGGATCCGCGTCTCGCCGCCATCAACAACGCCTTCGCCGTCGATCAGGATGCCGTGCTTTTCCATCCGGTCGAGAGGTTCTTCGTGGTCCACCACCCGGTCCCGGCTCATCTCGTAATAGCTCATCGGCGGTTTCGGCATGAAGCGCAGGCCGCGATCATGGATCGCATCGGTGGCGGCATAGATATCCTCGGTCCCGACCGCGATATGCTGGATGCCCTCGCCCTTGTAGCGTTTCATGTACTCGACGATCTGGCCCTTCTCGCCCCGGTCCTCGTTGATCGGAATGCGGATCCGCCCGCAGGGAGAGGTCAGCGCCCGTGAGTAGAGGCCGGTGAATTTGCCCTGAATGTCGAAGAAGCGGATTTCCCTGAAATTGAACAGGTCTCCATAGAACCTGAACCACGTGTCCATGTTGCCCTTGTGGACATTGTGGGTCAGGTGATCGAGATAGTAGAACCCCACGCCTTCTGGTTTCGATTTCGACAGCCAGTCGAATTCGTCGTTGTAGGGCGAGGTCTCATAATACTGGTCGATGAAGTAGATCAGCGACCCGCCGATGCCCCTGATCGCGGGCACATCCATGGTCTTGTCATCGCCCTCATAGGGCTCCGCCCCCATCGCAACGGCATGATCGAAGGCATGGCCGGCATCGACGACCCGCCAGCCCATCGAAGGTGCGCAGGGGCCGTGTTGGTCGGCGAAGCGCGCGGCAAAGCTGCCCGGCTCGGCGTTCAGGATGTAGGTGACATCGCCCTGTTGCCAGAGTTCGATATCCTTCGCCCGGTGGCGGCCGACAAGCGCATATCCCATGCGGGCGAAAAGCTGCCGAAGCTCTTCCGGATCGGGATGGGCGAATTCGACGAATTCGAAGCCGTCGGTGCCGGCGGGGTTTTGATCCGAAATCACGGATTTCGGGGCGGAATGGGGAAAGGGGCCCATGAAAATCATCCCTGCACGTTCATGAGAAGTTTAACGCACATGTCACGCGCCTGTTGCGCGTTTGAAATGAGAACTTGATGTGCACATGCGCGTTTTACGCGCTATACTGGCAGCATTATGCAAGATTCACGCATCACGCTGGATGAGACCGACTCGCGGCTTCTGGCTGCGCTGCAGCGCGATGCGCATCTGACCTCGCAGGAACTGGGCGAGGAACTGAACCTCTCGCCCAGCCAGGCCGGCCGCAGGCGCCAGCGGCTGGAGGCAGAAGGTCTGATCCAGAACTATGCCGCAAGGCTTGATCCCCTGCGCCTCGGTCTTGCCGTCCAGGCCTTTGTGCAGGTCCAGATGGCCCGCCACGGCGCAGAGACGACAGCCGCCTTTTCCCGCCTCGTCGCGACTCAGCCCGAGATCACATCTGCGTGGACCCTGACCGGAGAGGCCGATTATCTGCTCCGCGTCTATTGCACGGACCTCGCAAGCCTGAACAGACTGATCCATCAGGTCCTGCTTGCCCATCCGGCCGTCTCCCGGGTGCAAAGCCAGATCGTGATGGACCAGTTCAAACCCGACGCCCCCTTGCCGACCTAGGAATACATGGAAAGTTTTCTGTTTCAGGCCTCGCTTTATCTGATCGCCGTTGTGCTGGCGGTACCGGTCGCCTCGCGCCTCGGCCTTGGCTCGGTTCTGGGCTATCTCGTCGCAGGAATCGTGATCGGCCCGGTTTTCGGCCTCGTCGGGTCGGAAACCAAGGATCTTCAGCATTTCGCCGAATTCGGCGTGGTGATGATGCTCTTCCTCATCGGTCTGGAACTGGAACCTCGCGCGCTTTGGAGCATGCG
>JAUIDM010000036.1 GCA_030428915.1 Alphaproteobacteria bacterium
ATCAGGGGGTGGGCGCCGCAGGGCTGCCAATTCTGGCGCTATCAGTGCAAAATCGCGCCGCGCCCACATGACCCACGTCCAATTGCCCCGAAATCGGCGCAGCCGAAGCGGTAAATCAGACGTTCCTAGAGTACAGCTTAATCGAAATTCATGATGCCCCCCCGGGTCCGTCCACGGCCCCTGTGCAGGGCAGTTCTCGAAGGCACAGCCTACCTTAGCAGCTTTCGCTCTGGACAGGGTGCTTTCGTCCGGAGCGGTAAATTGATGAACATAAAATCCGGATCGGTCCGGGTGTCAGAACCAGGCCGTTGCTTTGTTTCCGGCGGCCCAATGACAGGACATGCAAATGAATATGAAAGTCACGTCTCTGAAGGTCGACCCAGACGCCGAAGAGCAGAGTGCTCAGCGAGATGTCGTCATCACCGATATCGCGAACCGGATCGGCAAGCTCAGCATCTCGATCGCAAAGATTTTGGGCGATGTGACTGATACGTCGAACCAACTCAACAGCCAGACGAACGGCCTGCACGGGATCGCGTCCGCCGTTGTCGAAATGGAACAGCAAAGCAAGTCTGTCCTGTCCTCCGCCAACGATGCCGTACAGATCACCCATGATGCCGAAGAGCGGGTGTCACAGACCAGCACCCGGCTGCGCAACATCGTCAACGACGTCACCTCGCTGATCGACACATTCACGCTGGTGTTCGAGCAATTGTCCGAACTGGGTGTCACACTCAAGCAGGTGAGCCACATCTCGCGCGAAGTGGACAGCATCTCGCGCAAGACCAACCTGCTGTCGCTGAACGCCGCGATCGAGGCCGCACGTGCCGGATCGCATGGGCGCGGCTTCATGGTGGTGGCGCAGGAGGTCAAGAACCTTTCGGACATGACCGGTGTCGCCACGGGCGAAATCGAGGAAACGATCGGCCGTCTGTCGAGCGAGTTGTCGCAATTGCTCGAGACAGCGCAGTCTGCGGTGCAGACCGCGGGCGGGATCCGTGAACAGACCAATGGCATCGGCAGCGAGATCGACGCCCTGCCCGAGACGCTGGCACAGGTCTCAGGTGCCCAGCAATCCATTCTCACCTCCACCAATGAAATCACCGCGGCACTTGGTGACGTGCGGAGCAACACGGCCAGCCTGTCAGAGGAGATCGAGCAATCCTCCGAACGGCTGGGCAGCACCCTGAGCATCATGGGGGACATCATCGAGAACGCCGAAGCGCTGACCGGCATGGCGTCGCGCCTGGGTGTAGAGACCATCGACACCCCCTATATTCACGCCGTTCAGGCCCTCGCCCAAGAGGTCAGTACGATCTTCTCGAAATCCGTAGAAGCCGGTCGGATTTCCCGTGACGCCCTGTTCTCCCGCGATTACACGCCGATTCCGAACAGTGCACCCGAACAGGTGATGACGCCGTTCACCGAATTCACCGACTATGTTCTGCCGCCGCTTCAGGAGCCGATGCTGCGCTTCTCGGACAAGGTGGTGTTCTGTGCCGCGATCAATGTGGATGGCTATCTGCCGACGCATAACGACAAGTTCTCGCAGCCGCAGAGACACAACGACCCCGACTGGAACGCCTCACACTGCCGCAACCGGCGCATCTTCAACGACCGGGTCGGACTGGCTGCCGGACGCAGCACGCGCCCCTTCCTGCTGCAGGCCTATCGCCGCGACATGGGCAATGGAGAGACCGTGATGATGAAGGATCTGTCGGCCCCGATTTTCGTCAATGGCGAACATTGGGGCGGCATCCGGCTGGCCTATTCCGCGGACTGACCGACAAGTCGCGGCGGTCAAAGCTGGCACAGGGCTTGCAGTTTCCGGGTATGTCGAAAGTGACCTTCTCCCGCAGGCAGGCCCTTGCCACACTTTTCTCCGCCGCAGCGTTTGCCACGCCGGCGCGGGCCGGGCTGATCGTCGGCGCCAAAGGGCCGCTGGTCGGTCGCGCCCCGGGTCCCGTGGTCTCGTTGCAGCGACCCGAGCCTTCGGCAAAGACACCCGACATGCCGGCCCCGCAATCCGAACCGCTTGCGGCGGCGGAACCGCGCCGGGATGGCACGGTGTCCATTCCGCTGCTGAACGCCAACACCGGGGACCGGATGACCGCCCTGTTCGATCCCGTCGGGGCGGCCATGACCGCCCGCGACAAGGACCGGCTGGACTGGTTCTTCCGCGACTGGCGGCAAAACGAAATCCGCTCGATGGATCCCGACACCCTGGACATTCTCGTAGAGGTGATCGGGGCTGCCCGCCGTCAGGGATGGGATGGCGAGGTTCGGATGCATTCCGGCTACCGGTCGCGCAAGACCAATGACCAACTGCGCCGACGTGGTGTCGGAGCCGCCCGCAACTCGTTTCATATCAAAGCCAAAGCGATCGATTTTTCGCTGCCGGGAATGGAGATGGACGCGCTGCAAAAGCTGACCGCGTCACAGGCGACAGGCGGGGTCGGGCTGTATCGCAGTTTTGTGCATATCGACAGCGGGCCATCGCGCCGCTGGTGGGGCTGAACGCCGACGCTCAGCGCCGCTCCGGCAGTTTCGGAAAATTGCCCTCGGCAAGGTTCACACCTTCCCAGTAGGAGCGCAATTCCAATTGGTCCACCACCCCGCGCGCAGCCGGGACCGCTCTGTCAGAGCTCCCCCGCGTGGACAGGGCAGCCAGCTGAACCGGACCCGTGCCGGGTGTGTCCAGAGTGGCTTGGACCTCGCGCACGCGGGACAGGTAGGCACCCCCCCTGTCGGGATCGCGGGAATGGTAATAGCGGGTGGCCGTCTCCCAGGATCCGGTCTCGTCATGCAATTGTCTGAGATAGCGCGCGGCGTAACCTACATTGGTCGCCGGATCGAGCATCTGGTCGAGAGCGGCAAAGCTGTCGCCATGCCAGCGGTAATTGAGCTGCATGCAGCCGACATCGAAATTCGAGATATCCTCAGCCACCACCCGGTCGAGATGGGCCAGCATCTCCTGACGTGTGTCGTAGTAATGGCTTTGACCTTCGACATTGGCCGTCCAGGGCCAGGCCCGCGGATCCGCCGTGCCGCGGGCGATGCCGGACTCGGTGCGTGCGATGGCGATCAGCAGTCCCTCGGGCAGCCCGTAACGTTGGCTTGCCTCGGTGGCGAGGGTTTCGCAATCCGGGGTCAGGGCGCGCAGCGGAGCCACAGGGAGGCCTAGGCAAAGGCACAGGAAAAGCACAAGACGGGTCATGCCCACCCCTGTGCAAGGAGTGGGCCAGAACGGATGTCAGCGGAGGTAGTCGAACAGGCTTTTCTGGGTGATCTTCACATAGCTCTGCTGGGTGGCGTCGCGCGTCAGCATCGATTGCTGCAACTTCGAAAGGGCCGCCGCCAGATCCAGATCCTCAAGCTGTGCCGTGGCTTCCGCCATCATCACCTTGCGGGTGTCGAGCACCTCGCCCTGTCCAACGGCATTCGCCGACAGGGCTCCCACGCGGGTGCGCTGATCGACGATGGTATCGCTGGTGTCATTCAGCCGGCCGATCAGGGCGTTCCGTGTCTGATCGGCAGATGTCACGGCGCGGGGTACACCGTCGTCCGGGGTCACCTGCAGCAACGGACCACGGGTCAAGGCCGTCGAGGTCACGTCCGAGACCGCGATCTCGCCCGGTGCCGACAGCAGAAGACCACCCGTATCGGGATCACGCATCGCGGTGACACCTGTGACGGCGCTCTGAGCATTGATGGCGTCTATGGCACCCGAAACCGCGCCCGCTGCCATCTCGAAGTTCAGTTCCACTTCGCCGGCCGGACCGGCAAGGGTCATGGACCAGGTGCCCGGGTCCCGCGTCGGGGTGGGCTGAATCAGCATCGTCCCGGTGGATGTCTGGCTGTCCGTAGGAAAAGCGCCATCATGGCGGAGGCTGGCAAGAAAATCGTCGATTGCATCAAACACCGTGGTGCCCGGCTCGCCGCCGAAGATGTCGGCACCGCTGACCCCGGCCGGAATGCTGAGCGATTCCGAGACCTGCAGGCGGAGCTGCCCCCCATCGCCACGATAGACCACGCCATTGGGGCCATCGGCAAAAGGATCGTCCCGCGTCTGGAACCCGCCGAACAGGGCCTGCCCGGTTTCATCCCGCGCATTGGCCAGCCCGAGCATGCTCTGGCGCAGCTGCGTGACCTCGATCCCGATGCTCTTGCGCTCGTCGAGAGTTGCGGTGTCTGACGCGGCCCGCAATGCAAGGTCGCGGATGCGACGCTGTACGTTGGTGGCTTCTTTGAGCACGGTGTCGGCCTGATCCAGCCGCGACTGCACGCGTTCGACATTCGAGGAAAACCGGTCGAGCGACTCGCTCTGTTCGTCCACCGCCGACAGGCGCAGCGCCCGCACCGGATCGGCCGAGGGCCGCGGATCGTTTTTGCCTGAGGAGATCTCGCTCTGTAATGACGCGATCCGGTCACTGATCGTTGACAGGCTGCGCGTGTTCAGCGTGTGAAACAGTGGTGTGGAAATGCTCATTCAGGGCCTCATATCGCCTGCAAAAGGGTGTCGAACAGCTCTCGGGCGACGGTCATCACCTGAGCGTTGGCCTGATAGGCCTGCTGCTGCTGCATCAGGTTGGCCGCCTCTTCATCGAGGTTCACGCCGCTGAGCTCGGACACCGCGCGGTCGGCGCTGTCGCGTTCGGCCTGGGCGACCGTGCTCCGGTTCTCCGCAGCGCTGACCAGGGCTCCGACACGCTGCTGAATATTGGCGAAGCCGCTGGCATACCCGCCCTCCCCGGTCTCACTGTTCCGCTGTCGCAGATCAGCAAGAGCCTCGATGGTGCGCCCGTCGCCGGGAGCTGCAGTATTGGAGGTGACGGTGAAGCTGTCGCCGGTCTGCGGCGCACCGGTGAGCATCACCTCGATGCCGCCGAACTGCGCCCGCCCCGAGGGGTCGAGCAGCCGTGAGGCCAGATGCGCGCCGGTGGCCTGATCGAACAGCCCGATCAGGCCGGTGTCGGCATCAAGCACCCGCACTTCGCTTTCCTGCTGCGGCGCGGTGCCCATTTCCATGTCTCCCGACAGGCGCAGCGCGCCCGACCCTGCCAGCATCACCAACAGGTCTTCGTCGGGAAGGCCCGACAGGCGCTGCGTTTCGCCTGTATCGGGGGTTGTGCTGCGCACATCCAGCACCCGATCGTCGGTCGCCGTCAGCCCGAGGCTGCCACCTGCAACCGAGGCCGACAGCCCCAGCGTGTCGAATCCGGCATCGGCGGCCCCGCTCTGGGCCGGGATCTCGAACCCTTCGGCGCGTGCGTCGAAATGGATCTCGACCCGACCATAGGTGGTGTTGATGTATCCGGTCCCCGGAAAGGTCGCGGGAAGAACGACATTGCCTGCGGTCACATTGACGGTGTGGGACACGCCACCGATCGACACGGTAAAGCTGGAAGGCAGGTTTCCGGCGTCGAAGGGCTGTCCGATGACCGATGTCATCGCCCCGTCGCCGACCCCCATGCCGAACCGGGCGGCATCTCCGGCATCCGCTGGCAGACGCAGTGCATTGCCGTTCAGATCGCCACCCTCGGTTTGCAGGACCAAGCGGTTCGAAGCGTCGAAACTGGCCGTGATCCGCCCCTCTTCGGGACCGCTGACCACCGGTGTGCCATTGCTCATCCGGATCGAATAGAACTGCTCCCCCAAGGCGACACGCATCTGCGCGCCCTCCGGAGGCAGCGTGGCCAGAGGCGCGCCAAGGATCTGGCTGGCGGGTGCGGTTTCGCGCAGATCGGCGGCCAAGGCCCGCGCGAGTTCGGGGCCAGAGCCGACCAAGGGGTCGGCCTCGGCCATGTGCACACGCCCGTCGCTGCCGACAATGCTGATCTGCCGCAAGGTCAGATCGCCGTTCAGCGGATCGGCCGGGGTCAAGGTGACTGTACTGCCGGCGGCGCTGGTGGTGCGGTCAATCAGCCCGGATTCGAACCCGTCCTGCTGGGCGGTGATCAGGGTGCTGTTCTCGCTCAGCGCAAAAGGCGCCGCGCCGACCAGGGTGACCGTACCCGATACGCGCGCGGCATCCTCCGGCCCGATGCCGAGCGTCACGCTGTCAAGCGGGGTGCCCGCAGGGGACATCCGCGTCAGTGTCAGAGGATCCGGACCGGACAGGGCCACCGAGGACAGACCGATATCGGTGCCTTCGGGCTGTACCAGAATCAGCCGGTCGCCATTCGGAGACAGCTCGGCGCGGATCCCGGTCTGAACGGTCTGCGCGTTGATTGCCGATTGCAGCGCGCCGGGGCCTCCGGTGCCCAGATCGGCACTGATGGAGATCGGGGCGATGTTCTGCCCGGTGAGACGCAGGCTCAGCGTGCCGGAAGTCGGCACATCCAGCGCCACACGGGTTTCGGCCCGCGCGCTGACCGGCAGCGCGTCGTTCAGGGTATCAGCGATCCATTTGGCGCTTGCCCCATCGGGCAGGTCCAGATCAATCGACTGGTCAGTGCCTTCGAAGCCGATCTGCGCGCCGGTGCGTTCCGGGCCGGGCTGTGGCCCGGTCCATGCTGCAAGGCCGCTGCCCTGCCCCAGTGTCAGTGTATAGGCGCCCCCAGCAGATTGACGGTCGAGATCGACCGAGCCGAATGATGCTGCGCCGTTGAGATAATCAGCGGAATAGACCGCTTGCGGGTCAAAGCCGTTTGCCGTGGTCAGCAACGCCGAGGCCTGGGCCGGGCTGAGCGGACTGCCCGATAGCTGTCGCCCGTCCCGTGTGAAGACCGCCAGATCCGCCGCCGGGGCAGCATCGGCGACGACAACACCGCTGACGCTTCCCAGATGGGTGACCAGCAGGGCCGAGCTGGGCTGGGTGCCTTCGCGCACCATCAGGGTCAGCGTCGGGTCGTTATCCACGGCCAGCAGGCCAACATCATGCAGGCTGTCCCCCGCCGGGGTCAGGACGTCACCAGCATTGAGTGCGGCAACAGCGCTTGGCAGGTCGGAGTAGCCCGAAAGGTCGAAATTCTGCAAGCCGGACGCAGTTGTCACGGCAAGCGTCATCGGAATGGCGCCAGGAAGCGGGGTCAATTCCATCGCTGCCAGACGCGGCTGGACCGACAGATCGGCGCTGCTTGACCCGGCGGGGATCACCCCGACGATACCCGGAGAGACAAATTCCACCGGACCGGCAGAGAGCAGGTCTGCCAGATCCGGTAACCCCGTCGCTGTCTGCGGGGTTGCACGGGCCGTCAGTGTGGCGGCTCCGAGATTCTGTGCCGAGGCGCTTGCGGTCAGCGCCGCAGCGGTGGCGAGGTCTTCCGGAGCTTCGGGCACAAAGCTCATGTTCTTGGCCGCGTCGTCGCGCCGGGTCAGGATGATCCGGTCTCCATCCAGCGGCGTGCCACCGATCGAAACCCGCAGATCGGGCAAGCTCAGCCCGTCAGCCCCCTGCGCCAGCACCTGTCCTGCCTCATCGCGCGCATCCCAGAGCCCCGCCGCAGCATCATAAACCAGCGTGATCGGCCCGTCGGGCATCACATCGGGAAGACCGGCCGTGATCTGCGCCACCGCATCACCGCGCATCAGCGCGCCGGGTGTGGCGGTCCAGCCGGTCATCGCGAACATCGGCCCACCGGTCTCGCCAGTGGAAGTCAGGCCAACCCCGTGCAACGTGTTCATCTCGTCGGCGAGCTTTCCCGCCCAGCCGTCGAAGTCGCGCTGCGCCTGTTCGATGGCGCCCTGCGCATCCGCCAGTCCCGCCAGAACCCCGCTGCCCGCAGTCATCGTGACCACAGGCGCATCGGGATCGGCCTGGACAACGGTCAGCTCGCGGGCGGTCGTGGCAGTGACCCGACCCGCAGACGTGCGCTCAAGCACGATGGGCCCGGCACCGTCACTGCCCAGCCGCACCTGCGCCAAGTCGTCAGAGCCGATCTCGATGTCGATATCCACGAGTTTCGAAAGTTCCGACAACAGACCGTCGCGCTGATCCAGCAGAAGTGTCCGGGCCTGATCGTCCGCGGTGAGTTCCATCCTGCTCTGAATATCAGCCAGCCCGTCCAGAAACTCCGTCACCTGCGCCGCAGCCTGATCCGCTTCGGCGACAACCCCGCGCCCAAGCGCTTCCAGAACCTCCGCCATGTCGGACACGGACATGGCCAGCGCCTGCCCTGCCCCGATCACCGCGTGGCGCAACCCCTGATCTGCCGGTGCGAGCACAAGCCCGTCGAGCGCATCGAAGAAACTGTCGAGCACATCCGGCAGGCCGCCCTCTCCGGGCAGCAAGCGGTTTTCCAGCGCCTGCAAATGGGTGAGATAGGTCTCGGCCGACCCCACTCGGCCTTCGGCGGTGCGGCTGCGATCGGCAAGGATCGAGTCAAAGGCCCGGCGGATTTCGATGACATCGACACCGGCACCCGGCGTCGTTTCCTGCAACATCGCGGTGCGACGGTTGTAGTTGGGGGTATCGACATTGGCGATATTCTCACCGGTCACAGCCAAAGCCGTGCGATAGGCCAAAAGCCCACCTCGCCCGATGTTCATCACGTCAGCCATGTCTTACTCCCCGGATGCCCCAAGATGGGCCGAGAACTGGCGATATATTGCGTCTGCAAGCCCAAGCCCCGCACGCCCCGCAGAAACTTCGGCCAGTTTGGAGTCCAGCATCGATTGCGCAGTGTCCGTTGCAGAACTGTCCAACAGTGATGGTCCCAACGACGTGCTGCGCGCGGATTTTAGGATTTGCGTCACGAAAAGGGCCTCGAACCCCTCCGAAGCGTCACGCAGACGGCCCTCGGATCGGAGCGCTGCGGCGTCTTTGGTGTCGCGCTGCGTCGCCAGAGACAGAGCCGGGGATGTTGCGGAAAGCTCGGTCATGGCGCTCCTCAGATGATGATCAGCTCAGCGCGCAGGGCACCGGCACTATGCAAGGCTTCAAGGATCGATACGAGATCGGTGGCACTGACGCCGACCGCGTTGATCGCATCCACCAAAGAAGAGAGCGACACTCCCGGATCGAAGACAAAGGCCGGATTGGTGTCTTCTTCCACGTCGATCTCGGTATCGGGCAGCACGGTTGGTTCGCCGGGGACAACAACATTGCCGTTTTCGCCGTTCACCACCGTCGCGCCCTGCGCGACGTCGAAATTCTCGTTCACCCGCACCGTCAAAGAGCCATGCGAAATCGCGGTCGGCGTCACCCGGACATTGCCACCGATCACCACAGTGCCGGTGCGGGAATTCACCACCACCTGTGCTGCGGGTTCGGCCGGTTCCACGTCGATCTGCTCCAGCAAGCCCATGAAAGGCACGCGCGCGCCCGGATCGGCGGGTGCGCGCACGCGCACCGAGCTGCCATCGAGCGCCACCGCGACACCTTCGCCGAACTGTGCGTTGATCGCATCAGCCACGGAGCCTGCGGTGGAAAAGTCAGGCCGGTTCAGGTTGAGCACGAAATACTCGGTTTCAAGAAAAGAGGTGTCGACCATACGTTCGACCGTGGCCCCGCGCGGGATGCGCCCCACCGTGGGCACATTGACCACAAGCGACGAGCCGTCACCGCCCTCAACCCCCAGACCGCCAACCACCAGACTGCCCTGAGCGATCGCGTAGACTTCGCCATCGGCCCCCATCAGCGGCGTCATCAGGAGCATCCCGCCCTGCAGCGACTTGGCCTTGCCCGAGGTGGAGACCGTCACGTCGAGCGTCTGACCCGGCTTGAGAAAGGGCGGCAGTTCCGCCGTCACCATGACGGCGGCCACGTTCTTGGCATCAAGATCGCTGGCGTTCACCTCGAGCCCCAGACGGGACATGATGGATTGCAGCGATTGCCGCGTCAGCCCGAGATTGCCATCCCCCGACCCCGACAGACCCACCACGAGGCCATAGCCCACCAGTGGGTTCGAGCGGACACCCGCCACATCGGCGATGTCCTTCAGCCGGTCCGCCATGGCGAAGGTCGGCAGCAGGCAAATAAGTAGGGCGAGGACGCGGATCATACCTGTCTCCTCAGAACGGCGACACGGTGTCGAAGGTGCGGCTGAGCCAGCCCTTCTTGCCGGAATCCGCAATGTCCCCCGCGCCCACATATTTGATTTCGGCATGGGCGATCCGGTCGGAGCGGACCACGTTATTGGCCGAGATGTCCTCTGGGCGCACGATGCCGCGCAGGCGGATATATTCCTGCCCGTTGTTCAGGGTCAGTTTCTTCTGACCGACGATCTCCAGGTTGCCACCCGGCAGGACGCGCGTCACCGAGACCGAGACCCGCCCTGTCAGGGAGTTCGACTGAGAGGCATTGCCCTTGCCCGAAAAGCTGCGCGTGGTGCCGCCCGAGAGGCTCGCATCGTCAAAACCGACCGGGGACAGCACGTTGGGAACGTCCACTTCGAAACTGTCGCTCTTGCTGGAGCCCGACGCCTGCGATTTGCTGGCAGCAAAGCGCTCGCTGAAATCCACTGTCAGGATGTCGCCCACCTGGGCGGCGCGACGATCCGAGGCGAAGAGTCCCTTGGAGGAGGACGAATAGATCCCGCCTGTCGGCATCAGCCGGCTCTGTGTCACGTCCTCGACCGGAAAGACCGGCGCATAGAGATCGCTCTCGGCTTCTTCGATCTGGGTGGAGCACCCGGCGAGAACGCCCAGAAGGGCCGCGGCATATGCGAATTTATACATGCTGTTCCATCACTCAGAGTTTGTTGGCGAGGTAGCTCATCATCTCGTCGGAAGCCGAGATGGAGCGCGAATTGATCTCGTAGGCGCGCTGCGCCTCGATCATCTCCACAAGTTCCTGAACCACGTTGACGTTCGAGGTCTCGAGCGAGCCCTGCACAAGGCTGCCCGCGCCGTCGGCCAAGGGCGCGCCGATCACCGGAGCACCGCTGGCGGTGGTTTCGACCACAAGCGTTTCGCCCACCGGCTCAAGCCCGCGCGGGTTGGTGAACTGCGCAAGCGTCAGCTGGCCGACCTCCTGCGCTTCGACCCCGTCGGGCAGGGTCACACTGATGATGCCATCGCGCGAGATCGAGATGCTCATGGCTTCTGGCGGGATCTGGATTTCAGGCTGCACCACATAGCCGCTGCTGGTGGTCAGAACCCCTTCGGCATTCTGCGAAAACGTGCCGTTGCGGGTGTAGCCGATGCGCCCGTCGGGCATCAGGATCTGAAAGAAGCCCTTGCCGTCGATCGCCATGTCGAGCGCGTTATCGGTCGTGGTCAGGTTGCCCTGAGTATACATCTTCTCGGTGCTGACCAGACGCACCCCGGTGCCGAGCGTGGTCGGAGAGGTCTGCGCGGTGGCTTCCGAGGTCTGCGATCCGGCCGGGCGCCAGGTCTGGTAGAGCAGAGATTCGAAATTGGCGCGGTCGCGCTTGAACCCCGTCGTGTTGACGTTGGCGAGGTTGTTCGAAATCGTCTGGATCCGCGCCTGTTGCGCGTTGAGGCCGGTCTTGGCCACCTGCATCACGTTCGAGGACATCGGCTTGCCTTTCTTGGAGACTGTTGTCTCCTACGCTGCAAGTGCCGTGCCAGCCGATGCCGGTTTACCCCTCGGGCGCCTGCAGGACCCGCGCCCCGCCCTCGTCGATATCGCGGGCGGTCATCACCATCCGCATACCCAGTTCGAACTGGCGCTGCATCTCCATCGAGGACAGCAGTTCCTCGACCGGATTGACGTTGCTGCCTTCCAGCGTGCCCTGCATCACTTCGGCGCGCTGATCGGGGGGCGGCAGCGGCCCCTCGACCGGGCGGATCTGTCCGTCGAGCCCCTTGGTCAGTTTCAGATCCTCGGCCGGAATGACCGTGGCCAGAACCCCGGCCAGAACCGCCTCGCCGCCCACCGCATCCAGCGGTTCGATGAAGATCTCGCCAATATCGGTGATGCGGATGTTGCGGTATTCCGGCAGCTGGATCGGCTGTAGATCGGGGCCAAGCATGGCCTCGCCCGCACCGTTTCTCAGCGTGCCGTCGATGTCGCGCCGCAGATCGCCGCGCCGGGTCAGGGCGGGGTCGCCCTGTTCCGGCCGGATATAGAAATAGCCCTGATCGGCAATCGCCACGTCCAGTTCTTCATCGGTCCGGTTGAGCAGCCCGACCTGGCTGGAAAAGCTGGCCTGACCCTTTTCGAGATTGAACGCCTTGGGCACCATGCTGCCCTCGAGGTTGAGAAAGAAGGTCTCGCCCTCGTTGGGCAGATCGCGCCGGAACCCCGGCACCATCTGGTTGGCAAGGTTCTGCGCCTGCGTCACCTGGCTGTCGCGATTGACGGCAAGTGCGTTGAGCGCGGTGTAGATCATGCGATCCATGGCGGTCTCCGATCAGGGTGGTTCAGGTCAGATCAACCGTCAGGAACGGATGTTCATGATGGTCTCAGAGAGCTTGCCATTGGTCTCAAGCGCCTTGGCCGAGGCCTGGTAATTGCGCTGTGCGACGATCAGGTTCACAAGCTCGTCGGTCAGATCGACATTGGCCTGTTCGACCGATCCAGACCGGATCACGCCATAGCCGTTTTCACCTGCACCGCCCAAACGTACAGGGCCCGAAGCGCGGGATTCGAGATATGTCGCGCTGCCGATGCTCGTCAGACCCTGCAGATCGTTGAACGCACCGACGGCAATCTGACCCAGCGAGATGGCTGCATCGGCGCCGTAGGTGGCCCAGACATTGCCATCAGGCCCAATCTCCAGAGCAGCAAGGCTCTTCTGGGCTTCGCCATCGTGATCGACAGCCAGCACGGAGGTAACGTCGCGTGTTGTCTCCGAGTTCGACAGGTCCAGATTGATGGCACCGAAGGAGAAGTTGTATTCTAGGTCGCCAAGCGCGCCGGTCTGAACTCCATTGCCGTCAAACGACAGGGTTGCCGCCGGATCGGTGGGTGTCGAGATCTCTCCGTCGACGACCAGTTGCACGGAATAGGCCATGCTCGGATCCGCGGGGTCCGGCGCATCATTCAGAACGAAATACGCCCGTGCCGGCACCGACGCGCCGGTCTCGTCAAAGAAGGGCACTGCGGTGGAATAGGCAAAGGTCGTCGGATCTTCAGGGGCAAACACCGCGGCCGGAACCGCGGCCTGGGTTCCCAGCCCGCCATTGTCGGTCACCGACAGGCTGACCGACAGGTCGAGCGACGTGGTTGCGGTGGCAACGCCGCTTTGCTGCGGGATCTCGAGGCGCTGTGTATCGATGCTGTTGAGACGCGTGCCGTCTGCGGCTGTCGGGAACACCGTCAGATAATGACCGGCGGAATTTGTGACATAGCCATCCGCCGTGACACCAAACGCGCCAGACCGGGTATAGGCCCGCTCTGCATCGTCATCGATACCGGTTCTGACCTGAAAAAACCCTGCCCCCTGCAAGGACAGATCGAGCACGTTGCCGGTTGCCCGCAGCGAGCCTTGCGCAAAGTCGGTTGCGATACCCGTTGTCTCGGTCCCCAGACCAATCTGTGCGGCCGGACGGCTGTAAGGGGAATTGGTATAGATATCCGCAAATTCGGCGCGACCGCCATGAAAGCCGACTGTGCCGACGTTGGCGATGTTGTTTGAAGTGACAGAGATGTCGGTCTGCGCGGCATGCAAACCCGAGAGCGCGGTATAGAAAGCCATAGGCGGGTTCCTTCAGAGACAGGGGTGAAAGTGAAAGGTCATGGGGCGGGTCAACGGATCGAGGTAATCTCCAGCGTGCTGCGCAGGCCGTAATCCTCGACATCGACTGTCAGGTCTTCGCCGCCCTTGGGCAGTTGCACCCCGACGACGCGGGCATAGACAAAGGGCGATGCGGGCTCGGGGCTATCGGTCATCACGGTCACGCGGACGGCATCGCGGGACTGCACCACAGTGTCGGGCAGATCGCCCCAGTCAAAGCCCATCAGCCCGGCGGGCTGAGCGCCCATCTCCTGGCGGTGCAGTTCGTTTCCGGTTTCGGCGTGACTGTAGATCACGGTCACGGCCCCCGCTGCCTGCGGCAGATCCGCGACGCCGTGAATGCCGCCATCGGCATCGGGTCGGGCGGTGGTGCCCGGCACCAGCACCTGCTGCCCCATCAGGGACGAGGCTGTGGCGATGCGATTACCGCCGATCTGCTCGCCGATCCCGACCAGCGTCTCGTTGACCTTCTCGAGCCCGGACACGGTGGAGAACTGCGCCATCTGGGCGAGGAACTCGCCGTTTTCCATCGGCGCGAAGGGATCCTGATTGCGCAGCTGGGCGGACATCAGGGTCAGGAAATCCTTCTGTCCCAGATCCTCGGAGGACTTTTTGTCGGAGGCGGGCAGATAGGTGGGACCTGCCCCTGTCGTCGCGTTTGTTTCGATCATGGCGGGGGGTTCCTGTTACTGACCCATCTTGACGGTGCGCGCCATCAGCGTGCGCAGGGTCGAGACGGTTTCGAGGACGTTCTGGTACTGACGGCTGGCTTCAAGCATCTCGACCATTTCCTCGTCAGAATTGACCGTCGATTCATAGACATAGCCCTCTTCATCGGCGAGCGGATGATCCGGGCGGAAGCTTTTGACAGGTTCGCGGTCGAGCGACACGACATCGCGTACGCGGGCGCTGGAGAGGCCATCGCGGCCCATCTGTTCGGAATAGACTGTTTCAAAGACCGGGCGCAGCGGGCGGAAGGCTCCGTCGCGTGTGGCGCTGACCGCATCGGCATTGGCCATGTTCGAAGCAATGGTGTTGAGGCGCGTCATCTGCGCCGACATCGCACTGCTTGCAACGTCAAAGATGTTATTGACGGTCATGCGTCACTCTCCCTTGATGGCCGTGGTCAGCCCGGCGATCCGGCGGTTCAGCAGGGTCAGGCTGGTCTGGTAGCGCAGGCTGTTTTCGGCAAACTCCATCTGCTCGACCGCCAGCTCCACCGTGTTGCCGTCCAGCGACGGATTGGTGGGGACACGGTAGCCGGGCTGATCGGCTGCGGATTGGGTATTGGCGAAATGGCGGGAATCGCTGACCGCCATCGGGCCGTGGCCCAGCTTGCCGTTCAGTACGCTCTGAAAATCCATGTCCCGCGCCTTGAAGCCGGGGGTCGCCGCATTGGCAATGTTCGAGGCCAGCATTTCACCGCGCTGCTCCCGCAGGGTCAGCGCGCTGGCAAAGACATTCAGGTGATTGCGAAACGATTCCGGCATTGCGCAAGCTCCAATTGGTTTGGCGGTCTGCACCGCGATTGGTCCGGTCCTTGCAGGGAAACCCCGAGGGACCGTGCCCCGGACCCTGCAAGTCCAGTGCCAACCCGGACAAGGAAAGGAAATCCCATGCCGACCAGCCCCGCGCGCGCCGCCGCGTTCAAGCCCCTGACACTGCCGCGCAGCCTGAGCCGGGTGCTGAGCCGCCTGCTGGCGATGTCTCCCGAAGAGAGCCTGCCGCTGGCCAAAGAGATCCATGCCCAGACAGCCTGCCCGCGCCAGCGCGTTATCGCGATGCGGCTGCGGTTGCGCCTGATGCAGGAAGCGCTGCTTGCAATGCAGGCCCCGGTGGCCCCTCCCCCGCCGCCCGAGCCGGTGATCGAGATCGTCCCAGAGCCTGAACCGGAACCGGAGCCCGAACCGGAGGTGAAACCCGAAGAACCCACAGCCAAGAAAGGAAAGCTGGTCAGCATGGACCTCGAAGGCGGCGCGCTGGCGATGATGATGCAGGGATTGGGCGGCGGCGACGACGATGAGGACGACGACGATTTCTTTTCGCAGGACTGATTAAGAGTATCTTTAGATATTCATGTGTCTTTTGCCGTCTACCAGCGCCCTTTGCTCGCTTTGATTTCACGTCCCTAAATGCGACTGTGAAGATGTTATCCACCCGCCCTGGAGGCACTTATGAATTTGGTCAGGCATCCGAACGATTTTGCTCGCACGCAGACGATGATCCCGGTCACTTCAGGCCATGCACGGACCGCACAAGGCCCTGCATCGCACCTGCCGAGCGGGTGGTGGATCATCCCGATGGCCACTCTCGGCATGGCCATGTGGTATTGGATCATCACGGGCCTCTTCGCCCTAGTTGGATAACAGCTCCTAGACCTACAAACCTCAGAAACCCGGTCTATCCCTGGACCGGGTTTCGCTTTTTAAGTCAGTCGATTTCAGGAAAGTCCCGATCGCTCGGTCGGGTCACTCTGCCGGACAGGATGCCAGCCGGGCCTCTGCGGGCAGTGCCTCGCACCATTGCTCAAAGGCCACACGGGTTTCGTCCTGTACGGACAGACGCTGCTTCGGTTCGAGACGCAGCGCAACCGCATCCCGCAGCAGCGTGGCATTCGGCACCTCGAAAGCCGCCGCCAACGAAAACCACTCCAGCGCCGTGGTCTCCTGCACGGGGCTGCGCAACTCCAGCGCCACCCGGCCCAGGGACAGAAATGCCGATACGTCTCCGCTGGTGGCCAGAGCGGTCAGATCCTGCTCCAGCCGGTCAGCCAGCCGGGCCCGCGCGGGATCGGTCAGGCGGGCCACCAGATAGTCCGCCAGGTCGATCGCCCGCTCTTCGCCGGCAAACCGCGCCCGCCACGCCCAATAGGCGGCAGAGACATCGTCCTGCGGCACACCGCGCCCAAGCGCCTGCAACACCGCCAGATTCACCTGTGCCACCCGATCGCCCCGCTGCGACAATTGCCGGAAGATCGCCACCGCCTCCGCGGCGCGCCCCGCTTCCGCCAGTTGCACTGCCTTGGCGAAATCGGGTTTCGGAGCTGCGGGCACACCCGTCGCGAGGGCCATGAGCAACCCGCTGATGAGAAGGGGGCGCATCATTTGCCCGCCAGCATCACAAGCTGAAGATACATCACCCGCCGCCGCTCGCCGTGCTGGCGGTTCTCGTAGACCACGATGCGCTGGCGCTGGGTCTCGGTGGTCTCCAGATCAATGCTTACCGTGGTCGGCAGGAAGACCTTGTAATGCGCCAGGAGCCCCTTGGGGTCGGCGCGCAGCGCATCGCTGAAATCGGCATCGATCCAGGCCCGTGCCAGTGCCCGTCCCAGGATTTCGGGCAGATGCCGTTCGACCCGCGAGATGTCCTGCAGATGGGTGCTCTGACGCACAAGGGCGAAATCCGACGGAGGCATAGTCGACCTCGACGGTGCTCCACGACCAGACAGGCGGGAAAACACACCGGAAAACAGTCTTGCGCCTGTCAGGGTCATACGGAAATCCTGCAATTGCCACGGGCCGAAAAAACGCCGGTCATGTCGGTAAAACGGCACAGATCGTCAAACTGTTAGACACACGCCAAAGATTTCCCGGTTCTGTGGCGGATGGTGCGGTTCTTGCTGCGGGACCATCATGAAACTGCCGCGCCCCTCCGGACCGACCCTGTTGTTCTTCCTGCCCATGCTGGCCCTGCCGCTTGGCATGCTGGTGATCAGCATCATGGCCGTAACACAGCCGGTGAGCGTGCACCCCGAGCCGGAACCGGCCCCGGCTGCCCCGGAAGAGCCGCCGGAACCGACCCGCGTCTACCATGACTTTCTCACCCCGATCACACTCAGCCTGCCGGCAAACAGGGGGACGCTCAACGTCGAGATCGGCGTGGCCCTGCCCGAGACATTCGACAGAGCGCTGGAAAAGACGCTGCTGAACAAGCCCGATGCAATCCTGGGCAACCTGGCAAGCGTGATCCACGGCGCAGTCGAGACACAAGGGTCCGCGGATGATCCGACGCAGCTGCGCGCCCTGATCTCCGAGGTCCTGCTGCAGGCGATCAATGATAATCTCGTCGCCATGGGCGAGCCGCCGGATATTCTGGAGGTCTTGATCGTGGATTGGGCGCTGCTGCGTTGAATTGGCAAAGTTCTTGCACCCTCCGGGGTACACTCCAGACAGAGGCCGATCCATGGAACCCCTCATTCAGACCTACACACCCGTCCCGGGCGCAGACCTGAACTCGCTCGCCGTCGAATTCGTCATCTGTGACGATGCCGGCCGCCCGCGCCGCAAGCAGATCTTCGGCGTGCTGCAACTTCTGCGCACCAAACTGGCCCCGCAGCGACTGCAATAAGATAGTACAAGCGCCCTGCCCGCGATCGGACAGGGCGCTTTGCGCAGATCCTGCGATCCGCGCTTTTTCCACACATCTCCCGATATCCATGCCAATGCCGCTTCCTGAGACAGGAGCGGTGTGCACTTTGCCATGCTGCAAAGTCCCTTCCCTCATGCCCGGGGGAGGTGCCGGGCATGAGGTTGCGGGGTCTGTCTCAGAACAGGGAGAAATCTTCGGACAGACCCACAAGCTGGATCAGGAAATCACCGTCGGTACCGGACAGCGCATCTTCGTAGAAGGCATCGGTGCGCGCCAGAGCCACGGCCAGCCCCATCTGGGAACCGTCGAACTCGGCCATCACCATGCGGGCCTCATCCACATCGGACATGCCGCGTGTGACGGCAAAGTGGCTGCCCAGAGACACCTTGTTTTCCAGATAGGCCGCATCGACCGGGCTGCCGGTTTCGGCCTTGGCCCCGGCCAGGATCTCCTGGATGAAGGTCGGCGGCGTGATTTCCGGGTTGTTCTCGAGCAGATCAAGCCAGAAATTCAGCCCCCCCGCATCCGGCGCACGGCCCAGTACGTTCTGGTAGACGGACGACACGAACTCGGTCAGGTCCGCCACCTCGCCATATAGCGCGCGAGTTTCGGGCTGATCGAAGAAGTACCCTGCGATGTCGCGCATGCTCATGCCATCGGCCAACTGGTTGCCCCAGAAATACAGGCCCACCGCATCCGGTGCGCGGTTGAAATAGGCGATATAGAGTTCGGTCAGCTCCGCCATGGCCTCACTGCTCAGCTGAGCCATGCCGTCGAACATGTCGACATCAAGCCCGGCCTCTCCGAAGGACGGCAGGTTCTCGGCAAAATCGACATGGGTATCGGCATTCAGAACGCGCGCGCCATCGCCATCCGAACGACGGTCTTCGATGACGATGGTGTCATCGGCGATCCGCAGCGTGTAGCTCGACTGCGATCCGCTCAGTTCGATCTCCGAGGCAGCCTCGTCCAACTCGACCCTGCTGACGCTCTGAACTGTGTCGTCAGCGTCCTCGGTGACAGCCGTCACAGGCGCGGATGTGGGCTGCAGTTTCGGCTGAGTTTCGGGACGCGGCTGGGGCGTGACGACGGTCCCGTCCATGATGACCATCTCGCCGCCAGAGTCTGGGCCACCATACTCCAGTGTCACGGTCGCCCCGCCGTCATTTTCGAAGTAATCAAGCTGGATATCGTGCTGCCCTGCCTCAAGGTAGATCTCGTTCTGCATGAAGACCTCACCATGCAGCCCGTCATTATCAACAACAGTTTGACCATTCACATATAGAATGGTCCCGTCATCGGACAGGGTTGCAAAGGTATAGACACCCGCTTCCCGGACGTTGAGAACACCTGTGTAACGACCGGCAAAGAAATCCGCCGGGCCACCATCCCAGAACGATCCATCGTCATCATTTTCGTTGACGCTGTTCACAACCATGCTGTGGATGGGGTTCTCGAAATTGATCTGGCTCATCCGCTCTGTGCCATCTTCTACAGCGTAGAAGTCGACATTGAAGCCAGCCTGGACGAGCTGCTCCGGCGCGGGCTGCGGCTCGGGCTCGGGCGCGGGTGCGGGCTGCGGTTGCGGTTCGGGTGTGGGTTCGGGCGTAGGTTCCGGCTGTGGCTGGGGTGTGACGACCGGCGCGTCGTCCTCGTCCTCTGCCGGGCTGGGCTCGGGCGCGGGGCCGAAGTCGAAC
>JAUIDM010000409.1 GCA_030428915.1 Alphaproteobacteria bacterium
CGAGCCGGGTGGCCGTCATCCCCGAGGTTCGGGCCGCACTGGTCGAGTTCCAGCGCAGCTTCGCCCGTCGCGAGGGCGGAGCGGTGCTCGACGGCCGCGACATCGGCACGGTGATCTGCCCCGAGGCAGAGGCGAAGCTCTTCGTCACCGCGAGCCCCGAGGTCCGTGCCCACCGCCGCTGGCTGGAAGTGGGGGGTGATGAGGCCAAGGTTCTGACCGAGGTGATCGAGCGGGACAAGCGGGATGCGGAGCGGACGACCGCGCCTCTGAAACCTGCCAACGATGCGGTCTTGCTAGATACGACGGAACTCTCTATAGACGCAGCCGTCCATAAGGCGATTGAGGCCATAGAAAAACGGATTGAGCAGGGTCGGGCGTAAGCTGCGGCCCTTTGTCTTTGTCCGGCGCCTGCCCGCAGGACGCGAAACCAAAGACCGGCGGAGCCAACCGCATGGCCAGAAAACGTGATGAAAAGGAACTGAACACGCATGTGCGCTAAAGCGACGATGGAGGAATTCGAAGCCCTCCTCAAAGAAAGCTTCGAGATTGACACCCCCGAAGAGGGCTCGGTTGTCAAAGGCAAGGTCATCGCGATCGAAGCGGGCCAGGCCATCATCGATGTCGGCTACAAGATGGAAGGCCGCGTCGATCTCAAGGAATTCGCAAATCCCGGTGAACAGGCCGAAATCGCCATCGGCGACGAGGTCGAGGTCTATCTGGACCGGGTCGAGAACGTGCGCGGCGAAGCCGTGCTTTCCCGTGAGAAGGCCCGCCGCGAAGAGGCCTGGGACCGTCTCGAAAAGGCCTATGCCGCGGAAGAGCGCGTCGATGGCGCCATCTTCGGCCGCGTCAAGGGTGGCTTCACCGTTGATCTGGGTGGTGCGGTCGCGTTCCTGCCCGGTTCGCAGGTGGACGTGCGCCCCGTGCGCGATGCCGGCCCGCTCATGGGTCTCAAGCAGCCGTTCCAGATCCTCAAGATGGACCGCCGCCGGGGCAACATCGTCGTTTCCCGCCGCGCGATCCTGGAAGAAAGCCGCGCCGAACAGCGTGCCGAGGTCATCGGCAACCTTTCGGAAGGCCAGACGGTCGACGGCGTGGTCAAGAACATCACCGAATACGGTGCCTTTGTTGACCTTGGCGGCGTTGACGGCCTCTTGCACGTTACCGACATGGCCTGGCGCCGCGTCAACCACCCGTCCGAGATCCTGTCGATCGGCGAGACCGTCAAGGTCCAGGTCATCAAGATCAACAAGGAAACCCACCGCATCTCGCTCGGCATGAAGCAGCTTCTGTCCGATCCGTGGGATACGGTCGAAGACAAGTTCGCGCTGGGCTCGGTCCACAAGGGCCGTGTCACGAACATCACCGATTACGGTGCGTTCGTGGAACTGGAAGCGGGTGTCGAAGGCCTTGTTCACGTCTCCGAAATGTCCTGGACCAAGAAGAACGTCCATCCGGGCAAGATCGTCTCCACCTCGCAGGAAGTGGACGTCATGGTGCTGGAGATCGACACGGCGAAGCGTCGCGTGTCGCTCGGCCTCAAGCAGACGATGCGCAACCCGTGGGAAGTCTTCTCGGAAACCCATCCGGTGGGCACCGAGATCGAAGGCGAAGTCAAGAACATCACCGAATTCGGTCTGTTCATCGGCCTCGAGAACGACATCGACGGCATGGTTCACCTGTCCGACCTCAGCTGGGAACAGCGCGGCGAGGATGCGATCCAGAACTACCGCAAGGGCGACGTGGTCAAGGCCGCTGTCACCGAAGTGGATGTCGAGAAAGAGCGTATCTCGCTCTCGATCAAGGCACTGGGCGAAGACACGTTCTCCGATGCCGTTGACGGCGTGAAGCGTGGCTCGGTGATCACCACCACGGTCACCGCGATCGAAGATGGCGGCATCGAGGTCGAGTACAACGGCATGAAATCTTTCATCCGCCGTTCGGACCTTGCCCGTGACCGCGCCGACCAGCGCCCCGAGCGCTTCCAGGTGGGTGACCATGTCGATGCCCGCGTGACCAACGTGGACAGCAAGACCCGCCGTCTTGGCCTGTCGATCAAGGCGCGCGAGATCGCCGAAGAGAAGGAAGCCGTGGAACAGTACGGCTCATCCGACTCCGGCGCCTCGCTCGGCGACATTCTCGGCGCTGCGCTGAAGGGGTCGGGCGACAAGTAAGCCCGATCGGTTAGATGCTGGAACGGCCCCGCCATTGTCGGGGTCGTTTCCGTTTTCGAAACGAATCGGCCATGTCGAAAAGCCTTCAACCCGGTGTTGACCGTGGCCGTCAGGGCGCAAATGCTGCGCTGCAATCACGGCCTCGATGCCGTTTCCCGCCCCCTCTCGGCGGAAAGACGACGAAAATCCTCGCTTTTCCAAGGGCTTTCTTGTTTGTCGACAGACAGATTGGGCCTATAGTCTGGCAAGCAAAATCAGCGGCTGCCGGTAGTATGGCCGACAAGGGGGGTTGTGAATGATCCGGTCGGAATTGATTCAGAAGATCGCCGAGGAGAACCCGCATCTTTTTCAGCGGGACGTCGAGCGGATCGTGAACACGATCTTTGAAGAGATCATCGAAGCCCTGGCTCGTGGCGACCGGGTCGAACTGCGCGGGTTCGGTGCATTTTCGGTCAAGAAGCGCGACGCCCGCACCGGACGCAATCCGCGCACGGGCGAGTCGGTCGAGGTGGAAGAAAAGCATGTTCCCTTCTTCAAGACCGGAAAGCTCTTGCGGGACCGTCTCAACGGGGGGTAAGGATCGCGCATGCTGCGCATGCTTCGCCTTCTCTTTCTAGCGGTACTGGGCATCGTCCTTGTTGCCGTTGCCTCGGCCAATCGCGATCCGGTGACACTCAGGCTATTGCCCGAGGAACTGGATCAGTTCCTCGGCATTGGCTGGTCGCTGGAAGTGCCACTCTTCCTCGCCATTTTTGCCGGTATCGTCGCGGGCCTTGGCATCGGTTTCGTATGGGAATGGTTCCGCGAAGCCAAACACCGCGCTGCTGCCAGTCAGCACAAGCGCGAGGCAGGCCGGCTGGAGCGTGAGGTCAGCCGCCTTAAGGCAGAACGGCCCGAAGCCGAGGATGAGGTGCTGGCGCTGCTGGAAGGCCGCAAGACCGGCTGACCGGCATCCCGGAGAGGTCATTTGGATATCCGTGTGAAAATCTGCGGGCTGAAGAAGCCCGAACATGTCGACGTCGCCGCGAAGGCGGGGGCGACCTATCTGGGATTCAACTTCTTTGCGAAATCGCCGCGCAGCGTCACGATCCCCGAGGCGGCCGCACTCGTGCTTGCGGTGCCGGCGGGCGTGGCCAAGGTTGCGCTGACGGTCAACGCGGACAATGCTGAACTGGATGCGATCAC
>JAUIDM010000410.1 GCA_030428915.1 Alphaproteobacteria bacterium
CAGTGGCGCCTCGCCCTCGGGCATCTCGGCCTCTTCGCCGTCCTCCATCTCGGCCATCTCATCCATGGAGACTTCGGCCTGGGACTGGTCGTCCTGGTCATCCTGGGATTGCTCGGGGCTCGCCTCCGATTCCTCGGACTGGTCGTCGCCCTCTTCGCTCTCAGGCGTCTCCTGCTCTTCCTCTTGCGCTTCGTCGCCCTCGGATTCGTCCTCCATATCGGGGTCGTCGCCCAGCTGGTCGCCGTAGCCCAGATCCTTGATCACCTGCCGGGCAAGGCGGGCGAAAGCGGCCTGATCGGCCAGAACGTCGCCCACATGGTCAAGCGTGCCGCCCGCCTGTTCCTCGATGAAGGGGCGCCAAAGCTCCATGACATTCTGCGCGCCGCCGGGCATGTCGCGGCCCGTGGCAAGGTGGCGGACGAGATAACCCGCTGCCTGCGCCAAGGGCGCGTCCTGCGCCGCGCGGATCTGGTCATAGCCGCGCTTCGCGGCCTCGGCCCCGATCTTGGCGTCGATATTGCCCAAGGTGCCCGGCATCGCGCGGGCGCCCACGGCCTCACAGCGCGCGGTTTCCATCGCCTCGTAAAGGTCGCGGGCCATCTGGCCCTGCGGCAGGTATTTCGCGGCGGTCTTGGGGTTGTGATAGCGGTGATGGAGCGCCAATGCGTCCGCCGTGCCGCGCGCGATCAGCACCTCGTCCCGTGTCATCCGGCGCGAGACCTGCGGCAGGCGCATATTCTCACCCGCCATGCCCGGCGGATCGACGGAATAGGAAACCGTCAGGTCCGGGTCGTCGGCCATCGTCTTGGTGGCCTCGGCGAGCGCCTTCTTGAACGGATCGGCGGGGTTGTCGGAGCGTTGGGTCATCTTGGTCTATTACCTGCCTGCGTAGGGCGGGGTTTACCCCGTCGAACGGGCACGGCGGGGTAAACCCCGCCCTACCCAAACCCTTACCGGATCGACTGGCTCGCCGCACTTTCCGGCAGTTCCTCGTCGAAGCAGCGCTGGTAGAACTCGGCGACGGTCTGCCGCTCCAGCTCGTCGCATTTGTTGAGGAAGGTCAGCCGGAATGCATAGCCCAGATTGCGGAAGATCTCGGCGTTCTGGGCCCAGTTGATCACGGTCCGGGGCGACATGACGGTCGACAGATCGCCGTTCATGAAGGCGGTGCGGGTCATGTCGGCGACCGTTACCATCTGGCCGATCTGCTTGCGGCCCTTTTCGGTATTGTAATGCGGGTTCTTGGCCAGCACGATCGCGCTTTCGGCATCGTGGCTGAGGTAGTTCAGCGTCGCCACAAGCGACCAGCGGTCCATCTGCGCCTGGTTGATCTGCTGAACACCGTGATAGAGCCCGGTCGTGTCGCCCAGACCGACCGTGTTCGAGGTGGCGAAAAGCCGGAAGCAGGGATGGGGCGTGATGATCTCGTTCTGATCCAGAAGCGTCAGCTTGCCGTCATGTTCCAGCACCCGCTGGATCACGAACATCACGTCGGCGCGGCCCGCATCGTATTCGTCAAAGACGATGGCAACCGGGTTCCTCAGCGCCCAGGGCAGGATGCCCTCATGGAACTCGGTCACCTGCTTGCCGTCGCGCAGCTTGATCGCGTCCTTGCCGATCAGGTCGATCCGGCTGATATGGCTGTCGAGGTTCACACGCACGCAGGGCCAGTTCAGATGCGCCGCGACCTGTTCGATATGGGTCGATTTCCCGGTGCCGTGATAGCCCTGGATCATCACCCGGCGGTTATAGGCAAAGCCCGCGAGGATGGCCAAGGTCGTGTCCGGATCGAACTTGTAGGTCGGGTCGATCTCTGGCACGCGGTCGGAACGGTCGGCGAAGCCCTTGACCTTCATCTCGGTGTCGATCCCGAAAACCTCGCGGACGGAGATTTCCTCGGTGGGTTTCGCGGTCGTATCCAGCATCGTCCTGCCCATGTTCAAAACGCGCCCCGGACGGGCCCCGGGCGCCACCGCGCTTTGATGGAGCATATCGCTTTGAGGTGCAAGGGCAGGGGGCGGTGTCGGGCGGCCAGTTTCCGACATTCTTTAGGGCCAGGGCGGGTACCTCATCACGCGATTGCGATCCGATCCGGGGCAACTTTTACCGCAGAGCGCCCGTAAATCGGGGCATAGTCCGGGCGTTGACGTCCCGGGAAGACTGAAGGAGAACGAGATGATGACACGCAGGGCCATGCTGGCATTGGGCGGCGGGGTGCTTGCCGTGCTTTCGGGCGCCGGGCGCATGACAGCCGCCGAAAGCTTCGAGGTGACGAAGAGCGAGGCGGAATGGCGCAAGATCCTGACCCCCGCGCAATACCGGGTCCTGCGCGAGGAGGATACCGAACGCGCCTTCACCAGTCCTCTCAATGACGAAAAGCGCAAGGGAACGTTCCATTGCGCGGGCTGCGACCTGCCGCTTTATTCCTCAAAGACCAAATATGACAGTGGCACCGGCTGGCCCAGCTTCTGGGAGCCCTTGCCGAACGCCATCGGCACGAAGCCCGACTGGGGCATCCTCGGCAAACGGACCGAGGTGCATTGCCGCCGCTGCGGCGGGCATCTGGGCCATGTCTTCAATGACGGACCGAAGCCGACCGGCAAGCGCTATTGCATGAACGGGCTGGCCATGGTGTTCAAGCCGGCCTGATTCCGTCCGGCCTCCCGCCCATCCCCGCGGGGACGCTACATGCTGTCCGGTGTTAGGGTTTCTGTTTCGGCGGCCCGCCGCCCGATGCGGGCGGTCCCAGACAACGCCTGAAATGCTTCAGTCCGCCGCCAGCAGAAGCGGCAGATTTTCCGCGGCATTCCGATACCACCGCACGATCTGCTGGCGCTCGCTCTCTTCCATGAAGGACACGTTTGCCGGGGGCATCGCGTGGGTCACGCCGGATTGCAGATAGATCGCCTTCGCCGCCCGCGCGATGTCGGCGGGCGTCTCCAGCAGGACGTTCTTCGGCGCGCGGTGGATACCTTCATAGAAGGGTTCGCGCGCATGACACATCGAACAGCGGCCGGGTACGATGCCGGTGACCTCCTCAAAGCCGTCGGCAGAGGCGAAGACCTGTTCGGTCGCGGTCAGCGCGCGGGCCTCGCTTTCCTCAACGCTGTCCTGCATCAAAGGGGCGGTCGACAGCCACATGATGCCGATGAAGAGCAGGACGGTCACGATCCAGGTCCAGGTCGGATTGCCGGCATTGGCATGACGCGTGTTGAAATAGTGACGGATCGTCACGCCCATCAGGAACACCAGCGCCGCGATGATCCAGTTGTACTCGGTGGCAAAGGCGAGCGGGTAATGGTTCGACAGCATCAGGAAGACGACCGGCAGCGTCAGGTAGTTGTTGTGGGTGGACCGCA
>JAUIDM010000411.1 GCA_030428915.1 Alphaproteobacteria bacterium
GTGCGCGGGTCGCGCCTCTGGGCGGCGTTGATCTGGACCTTCCGCAGCGTGAGGCCATGCGTGAACCACCCGCGTTCGACCGGGCCTGACGCATGATCATCCTCGACACGAATGTCATCTCCGAGCTGTTGCGCCCGGCCCCGGAGCCCAAGGTTGAACACTGGCTATCGGCTCAGGACGGGCTCAACGTCTACCTGACCTCGATATCGGAGGCAGAGCTGCGCTACGGCCTCGCGATCATGGGGAACGGCAAGCGTCGCGCCGCGCTGGTTGACGCCGTGGACCGCATCCTGCGCGAAGACCTCGCCGGTCGCATCCTGCCCTTCGACAGCGACGCCGCGCAGTCCTATGCCACCATCGCTGCCGCACGACGGTCCGCCGGGCGGCCGATCGCCCAGGCCGATTGCCAGATCGCTTCCATTGCCCACACCCGTGGTGCCACCGTCGCCACGCGCAATACGCCTGATTTCGAGGGCTGCGAGATCGACCTGATCAACCCCTGGACAGCCGCATGAACGCCGTTGAAATCGAACAAGCCGTTTCCGAACTTGCCGAGCAGCCCTTCGACGCGGCCGAGTTCCCCTATGCCTTCCTCATGGCCTTCGGAAACAAGGAAACGACGATCAAGCGGCTGCGCACCGGCGCGTCGAACAAGTCCGACCTTGGCGGCGTCCTGCAGACCAACAACATCCACCTTGCGACCTGTGCGCCGGGCGACATAGCGGCGACCCTGACCGCCCTGCGCGACAGCCCTGCCACCACCCGCGCCAAGGCCAAGTTTATCCTCGCCACCGATGGCATCGACCTTGAGGCTGAGGACATCACCACCGGCGAAACCATCGCCTGCCGCTACACTGATTTTCCTGACCATTTCGGCTTCTTCCTGCCGCTCGCCGGCATCTCCACCGTCAAGCAGATCCGCGAAAGCGCCTTTGACATCCGCGCGACCAGCCGCCTTAACCGGCTCTATGTCGAGCTGATCAAGGACAACCCCGATTGGGGAGTGGCCTCCAAACGCCATGACATGAACCACTTTATGGCGCGGTTGATCTTCTGCTTCTTCGCCGAAGACACCGACATCTTCGTCAGCGACAACCTGTTCACCGCCACCATCGACCAGATGGCCAACCGCGACGGGTCGAACACGCACGAAGTCATCGGCGAGATCTTCCGTGCGATGAACACCGCCATCCCCAAACGGGCCGAGGCCAAGCTGCCCCGCTGGGCCGACACCTTTCCCTATGTCAACGGCGGCCTCTTCTCGGGCAGCACCGATGTGCCGCGCTTTTCCAAGATCGCGCAGCGTTACCTGTCGCATATCGGCAGCCTCGACTGGACGCAGATCAACCCCGACATTTTTGGCTCGATGATCCAGGCCGTCGCGGATGAGGAGGAACGCAGCGTCCTCGGGATGCACTACACCTCCGTGCCGAACATTCTGAAGGTGCTGAACCCGCTCTTCCTTGATGATCTGCGGGCAGAGCTGGAGGCGGCGGGCGACAACGCGCGCAAGCTGGCCAATCTGCGGGCGCGTATGGCCAAGATCCGCGTCTTCGATCCCGCCTGCGGGTCGGGCAACTTCCTTGTTATCGCCTACAAGGAAATGCGCGGGCTGGAGTATGAGATCAACAAACGCCGGGGCGAGCCGCTGCGGCGCACCGACATTCCCCTGACCAACTATCGCGGGATCGAGCTGCGGGATTTCTCGGCCGAGATCGCGCGGCTGGCGCTGATCATCGCGGAATACCAATGCGACGTAACTTATCGCGGCCAGAAAGAGGCGCTGGCCGAGTTCCTGCCGCTGGATGCGCAGAACTGGATCACCTGCGGTAACGCCCTGCGGCTGGACTGGCTGTCGGTCTGCCCGCCCACGGGGACGGGGGTGAAGTTTCAGGCCGATGACCTGTTCATGTCGCCGCTGGATCAGGCGCAGATCGACTTCGCGAACGAAGGGGGCGAGACGTATGTTTGCGGAAACCCGCCTTATGTCGGCGACAAATATCAGACCAAGGAGCAAAAGGACGATCTGAACGCGCTGCTACCAGGAAACAAAAAAGTACGTGCAATTGACTACATCGCGGGTTGGTTCTGGAAGGCATCGGACTTCATCAAGTATGGCGGCTGTTTCGCGTTTGTTTCTACAAACTCGATTTGCCAAGGTGTCCAAGTTCCGTTGATCTGGCCCCAAATTTTTCAGAACGGACAAGAAATATTTTTCGGACATCAGAACTTTCTTTGGGGCAATAATGCGAGCAAGAATGCTCAGGTCACCTGTGTGATCGTTGGGATCGCCGCTGTTGGTGAACGGTCCAAAGCTATTTATGGAGCCGACTTCATGAAGTCAGTCGAAGCCATAAATGCATACCTCACCGAAGGGGCCAATATTATTGTTGAACGTGCCTCTGAACCAATTGCAGAGATAGCGACAATGTTCGGCGGCAACATACCGCGGGATCAGGGCAACCTGTTACTGTCGCCTGACGAAGCGAACGATCTCTTGGAAGGTTTCCCTCAGGCATCTCCTCTCGTGAAGCCAATTGTAGGATCGAGCGAGTTCATCAATGGGCAACAAAGATATTGTCTTTGGATTGAAGATCACCAAGCAGAACTTGCATTCTCAATACCTCCGATTGCGGAACGTTTGGAGCGCATTCGAATCTACCGACAGGGTGGGAGCGAGCGCGGCAAAGCGGGCTTGCTGACGCCGTACAAGTTCGAGCGAACAATCATTGGAGAAGTAAATTCCATCGTCGTTCCAAGCGTATCCTCTGAACGTCGAGAATACCTGCCGTGTGGCTTGATGCCCAGTGACGTTCGCGTATCCAATCTCGCTCTCGCATTATACGATGCCCCGCTCTGGAACATGGCGCTGATCGCCTCGCGCCTGCATCTGGTCTGGATCGCCACGGTTTGCGGGAAGCTGGAAACTCGATATCGCTACTCCAACACCATGGGCTGGAACACCTTCCCCGTCCCGAAACTGACCGAAAAGAACCGCGCCGACCTGACAGCGGCGGCCGAAGGTATCCTTCTGGCCCGCGAGGCGCATTTCCCCGCCACCATCGCCGACCTCTACGACCCCGAAAAAATGCCCGCCAACCTCCGCGCAGCGCATGACCACAACGACGAGGTGCTGGAACGCATCTACATCGGCCGCCGCTTCCGCAACGACACCGAACGGCTGGAAAAGCTGTTCGAGATGTACACGCGGATGACAACGAAGGTGCCCGCATGAGCGGTCACCTGGCAGATCAGAAGCTGTTCGAGGAAATAGACGAGCGCTGGCAGCGCGCCGACGAATGGTCTTTCCCGAAGTCCATTTCGATAGGCTGGCCGATAGA